>JAZRET010000050.1:0-3707 GCA_045660945.1 Congzhengia sp. | reverse complement strand
AGATGGGAAAAATTAAAAAATTTTAAGTGATAAAATTCAGGAGGTGTTAAACCATGGCAGTACCAAAAAGAAAAACCTCTCAGGCGAGACGTGATAAAAGAAGAGCAAACTGGAAGCTTGCTATTCCCGGTTTTGTAGCTTGCCCGAAATGCGGTGAACCGATCATGGGCCACAGAGTGTGCAAAGCATGTGGATATTATAACGGTAAAGAAGTTATAAAAAAAGAAGCGTAATCAATGCGTACATGAGGGTAGAGAAGGCAGGTTTGTCTTCTCTATTTTTGCTATATGGGAAAAGAAAAGGAGGGAAAAACGCATGAAAAAAGGTGCATATGTATCTTCGGTAGATGAAGGAAGCATCGCAGAAGAACTCGGAATCGAGCAGGGCGATCTCATTTTGTCGATTGACGGTAAAAAAATCACCGATTATCTTGACTATAAGTTTTTGGCAACAAACCCTGAAATCGTGATGACAGTCGAAACGAAAGACGGCGAGATATACGAGTTTGAAATCGAAAACGAAGAGATGGAAGATCTGGGCATCAACTTTTCTAATATGTTGTTTGACAGTCCGAAGAGTTGTCAGAACAAATGTATTTTCTGTTTTATCGACCAGATGCCAAAAGGCATGCGTGAAACCCTTTATTTTAAAGATGACGATTCGCGTCTTTCGTTTCTTTACGGAAACTATGTAACACTCACCAATATGAAAGACGAAGATTTAGACCGCTTAATTTCATATCGCATTTCCCCCGTGAACATTTCTGTGCACACAACAAACCCTGAGCTTCGCGTTTTTATGCTGAAAAACAAACGCGCAGACCGCATCTTAGAGCAGATTGAGGGCCTGTATAAAAACGAGATCGAGATGAATATGCAGATTGTTCTTTGTAAGGGCGTAAACGATGGAGAAGAACTTGACAGAACCATTTCAGATTTGTCGGGCTTTTTGCCTGTGGCAAGAAGTGTTTCTGTGGTGCCCGTGGGCTTAACAAAATGCCGAGAAGGACTTTATCCGCTCGCCCCCTTTGAAAAAGAAGACGCAAAAAAAGTCATCGAGCAGATAGAATTATGGCAGGAAAAACTATTAAAGAAGCACGGCACGCGTTTTGTATATGCGTCCGATGAGTTTTATGTAACGGCAGGAATTTCTGTACCGAAAGAGGAAGCGTATGAAGACTTTCCGCAAATTGAAAATGGCGTTGGAATGCTCTCCTCTATGGAAGCGGAATTCAACTATGGGATCGAAAATCTTCCGTTAGAACCGCAAAAGTCAGGCAAAACAATTGTTGCTACGGGAGAAATTTCCTATGAATTTATAAAAAAACTGGTAAATTGTGCAAAAATGCGTTATAATATAGATGAGACGGAAGTTGTTCCGGTGAAAAACAACTTGTTTGGCGGAAAAGTTACCGTTTCGGGCCTGATTGGTGCAAAAGATTTAGAAACTGCACTTTCGGGCAAAACGGCTGAGAGACTGCTCATTACAGAGTCAATGCTCAAAGCAGATGAGGACATTTTTTTGGATGATATCACAGTAGAAGAACTTGAAAAACGTCTTGATATGAAAATTGTGCCCGTGGCAAATGACGGGTGCGCGTTTTTAAAAGCGCTTTTAGGCTGTGAGTGACAAAAGAGAGGATAAACAGATGAGAAAAGCAACCGTTGCAATTGTGGGAAGACCGAACGTCGGCAAGTCCACGCTGTTTAATAAAATCGTTGGAACGCGTATTTCCATTGTGGATGATACGCCGGGCGTTACCCGTGACCGTATTTATGCAGAAGCGGAGTGGCTGAACCGCCGCTTTACGCTCATTGATACGGGCGGTATTGAACCGAAAACAGACGATGAAATTTTAAAAGATATGCGCATGCAGGCAGAAATTGCCATTGAGCGCGCAGATTGCATCGTTTTGATGACCTGCATTCACGACGGATTAACCGCCGCAGATCAGGACGTTGCGGCAATGCTTCAAAAAGCAGGAAAACCTATCGTTTTGGCAGTCAATAAAGTAGACCACGGCGGTCAGCCCCCGATGGACTTTTATGAATTTTATAATTTGGGCTTAGGTGATCCCATCGCAATTTCTTCTGTACACGGTCTGGGTGTGGGAGATTTATTAGATGCGGTGTTCGACAATATCCCGAAAGAACTTTGGGAAAATTCGCAGGAAGAAAGCGATGCACTTCGCGTGGCAATTGTCGGAAAACCAAATGCCGGAAAATCTTCCTTGGTAAATAAAATCGTAGGCGAAAACCGCGTGATCGTAAGTAACATCGCCGGCACAACGAGAGACGCCATCGATACAAGTTTCACAAAAGACGGAAAAGAATATGTTTTAGTCGACACAGCAGGGATGAGAAAGCGCGGAAAAGTCGATGAAGGCATTGAAAGATACAGCGTACTAAGGTCTCTTCAGGCGATTGATAACTGTGATGTTTGTGTGATTGTAGTAGATGCAAAAGAGGGGATTTCCGAGCAGGATTCCAAAATCGCAGGCTATGCGCATGAACAGGGAAAAGCGTCCATCATCGCGGTCAATAAATGGGACTTAATCGAAAAAGATACGAACACAATGAAGCGTTTTCGTGAAGATGTTTATAAAGAACTGGGTTTTATGACGTATGCACCGCAGATTTATATTTCGGCTTTAACCGGTCAGCGCGTGGAAAAACTCTTTGAACTCATACAGTATGTACACGCACAGCATAGTATGCGTATCAAAACCGGTATGTTAAATGACGTATTAAATGAGGCGACAATGAAAGTTCAGCCGCCGTCTGACAAAGGTAAGCGTTTAAAGATTTACTATATGACGCAGGCTTCTACTTGTCCGCCGACCTTTGTTGTCTTTGTCAATAACAGAGAACTCATGCATTTTTCCTATTTAAGATATTTGGAAAATCAGATTCGCGGCGTGTTTGGATTAGAAGGCACACCGGTTCGCTTTATCGTTCGCGAACGGGAAAATAAAGACACAGGTAAAGAATAAGACACAAGGAGAAAAACTATGATTTGGGCACTTGTATTGAGCGCGCTGGAAGGATATCTTTTAGGCAGTGTGAATTCTTCCATTGTTTTATCAAAACTGAAGAAAAACGATATAAGACAGCACGGTAGCGGAAATGCCGGCGCGACAAATACGCTTCGCGTAATGGGAAAAGGCGCTGCGGCAGTTGTGGTTTTAGGTGATGCCTTAAAAGCAGTAATCACTTTTGTCGTCGCAATTTTTATTGCAAAAGCATTTTCTTTCAACGATGAGCTTACAATGTATTGTAAATATTTAGCCGCATTCTTTACTGTAATTGGTCACAACTTCCCCGTGTTTTTTGGGTTTAAAGGCGGAAAAGGAATACTCACTTCCACTACCGTTATCTTCCTGTTTGATTGGAGAATCGGTCTTATGGTACTATTGGTGGGCTTAGCGCTTATTGTGCTTACACGCTATGTGTCTGTCGGTTCGATGGCAGGCTGCGCTTTATACCCTTTGTTCGTTTACGCCTTCAATAGCGGCGAAGTCTATTTCTACCGCAAATTGCAACTTTTGCTTGCGGTTTTGCTCGGCGCGCTCGGTATTTTCAGACACCGTACAAATATTAAAAAACTGCTCAAATTAGAAGAATCAAGAATTGGCGAAAAAGCCAAATAAAACATTTGTTGCTCTGAAATTTTATCCGGAAAGGGAAATGACGATGAAACTATCAGTG
>JAZRET010000049.1:0-6441 GCA_045660945.1 Congzhengia sp. | reverse complement strand
GGGAGGAGGATCAATGTTTTCCAGTTCTTCATCGGTGTATCTTCTTCGAGAAATGCCATCAAAAAACGGGTGGTAAAGGTGTCTGCAGTTTGGCCCCTTAAGGCCGTCTACCACGCCAAGGCCGCACACTTCGTAGATACTGGGGTATTTATCCCCGGCGCGTTTGGAATATACCTTGCCCTGCCACTTTTTGTGGTTAGACCAAGGGTTCGGGTAGTCAACATCGCGCGCGCCAGCATGGGCCGTGACTTCGTAAAGGTCGGTTTTCAATTCTTCGCCAATGCGTTCGCTATACTTCGCAGAGATTTGACTTGCACCCGTCATAATTGCGCGGCGGGCGGCAACATCAACGCGGTTATGCCAGCCGGAAGCGTAGTCAACCACCTGCAAGCCACTATCCGTTAACTGCTTTGTGGCGTTGCGAACGGCTTCTGTATAACTTACCGCGCCGCTCCACACCTGCATTTCGGCGTTATCCAGCAATTTTTGGTATGTTTCGGCTATTGGGGAAAAAGTAATTTGACCGTCAGGGCCACGCACCGCAAACCCCATAGATTGCGTTAGGTTCACAAATTCATCGTGCGTCTGCCTGCGAATGGCTTCGATTTCGTCAGCCACCAAGAGAGGGTCGAACCCTTCTTCCGTCAGTTTCGCCTTTGTTAGAAGGTCGGTGTAATAACGCTGGTTTCGCTCCACAGCATCATCCCACGCGGCCTGCATCTCTGCCTCAGATTTTTTGAGCGTTTCTTGTATGCGCTTATCAATCTCCGACTCGTCATACCCGCGCCGTTTGAGCAATCTAATCTGCTCAATAGCGGTGTTGGTTGCGCTGTCCGCGTCTTTGAAGCGGCGACAAATATCGCGCAAAACAAAGGCTTCGAGGTCGCTATACAAGCGCACCAATCCGTCGGGCAACGCCTCTAAATATTCGGGAGTAATCGGGTATTTCACCGCTCACACCCCCTTACTCAATAACCAAGGCTTCCATCTGCGGCAGGTTGGCCTGCGCTTCTTCTGGGCTTTCGTTCATCCATTTAGCTCTGAACTCCCAAAGGTTCATCACACCCATCTGAACAAGGCGAGCATCGCGGTTGAAGTTGGTTTCTTCGTCCTCGATGATGCTGTCGTCGAAGTCGATGGAAATTTCCACATCTTCGTCAAGACCTGCGCCCATGCTGGCGTTGCCGTAATGTAGAAGGATGCGGCACAGTTCTACCAGCACGCTTTCGAGGATGATTTCGTGCTTCTTGATAGTGCGGAACATGGTACTGTTCTCGCTTACAATCTGCGTGGCGGTAGATACGGAGCCGCCGTTAAAACGATAGTGGTTTTCGCCAAAGCCGCACTTGCTGGAGAGAAGGTTCAACTGGTCTTGAATGCCCGTGTTGTGTTCGGTGGTGCGCAGAGACATATCAATAGGCTGGATCACCGCGCCGTCGCTCACATCTTCCGGCAGAACATAAAACAGCACATCGTTGTGATCGAACGCAGGCTGGCCGTTGAGGAAGTCGGTTGCGCTGGGTTTCACCATGATGCGCTTTTTGCCCAGCAAGAACTCGTTCACATAGGAGTCGTATGCAATGTCTACGCCCTTCAGCACATCGATTGCGTTAGCAAAAACGGGGATGCCAAGGGGGTTGTTTGCTTCGTAGTTGTTAACGATGTTGAGACGGTCGATAACAAAGGTGCGCTCCACAGATGCGGTGTTTACCACATCGGGGATGTTCTCGTAACCTTCGGGAGCAACGCGAGGCTTATCGCCAATACTGCCTTTGTGATACTCGAAGATGTGGTTGTGGATTTCATACACACCACGCTCGTCGCGCTGGTGAACCTGCAAGTAAATATAGTCTTCGCCGTTGACGGTGAACTTGTTGTCGAAAGCGCACTCCTCGATGATGCCGTTGCGCCAAGTCAGAGGATGGATATGTTCCACGGAAACGAAGTCAATGTGGATGGCCTGCGCGGCTTCGTTCTGACGCTGGCCCACGACGCGAGGGATATAAGCCACGGTACCAACAGCGGCCTTCAGCTCCTGCGCTTCGTTTGCCTTTACCGCAAAGTTGTTCACACGGAACACCTCGTCAATAAAGTCCTGCTCCTTTTCGCCTTCCAAGGTGATGACCACCTTTTCGTTCATGAGCAGGTTCGCCCAATCCTCGCACAGTTTCTTCGCCATGCCGAGGGAATTGCGGCGGCACAGAACTTCGTTCTTACCAGTACGCACCTTGTAATTGGTGAAGTTTTCCACCTCGCCAATGTACCAACTACGCCAGCCAGCAACCTTTGTGTAAAAGTCGGGGCCGATGGTATTAAAGCCAAGTTCTTTCAGTTTTTCGTAAATAGTCAAGGTTCTACCCCCTTATGCGTTACTGCCATACTTACGATACACGCGCTCCAATGCATAGCGGGTTGCGTCGATGGTATGGTTGTTTTCGTCGGGATAACCGCTGATGATGTCGCCATCGCGGTTCCGCTCGTATTCGTAATTCACAAACTCACGGTACACATTAGGCGTGCGGCGGCGGTCAATGACCAATTTGCGCCGCTGGAGCCACTTCATGCCATACTCCACAGAACCGGGGCCTTTGACAGCCGCCTGCGCAGGGAGGCCACTTGCGCGAAAGTCCGCCACGCTCTTAGGCTCGGCGGAGTCGCAGGTGATATATGCGTCGTTATACTTGCGCTCCTTGATAAGACCCGCACTCTGTTCGTTGCCGAGTTTGTTCTGATAGATTTCGTCGATAAAATAGATGGTCTCGCGGGCTTTGTCGTAATGCACACGCACAAAGGCAAACGGGTCAGGATACCAACCCCAGTCCGCGCCTTGATAGATGTGGTCAAATGCGGAAACTTCTTCGTCGGTGATGTCGCGCGCCTCGATGTTCTCGAACACATTGCCGCCAGTGCCGATGGGGATGCCGAGATATTCGTGCTGATAGGCGCGCTCGTCCGTTTCCTTTAGATGCTCGGCTTCCGCGATGAACTGCTCACCCAACCACTCCACGTTTTGCACATCAAGGTAAGTTGATTTGTGGGAAAGTCTGTCCGGGCGTTCTTCGAGGCTGTCCTTGTTCGCCCAGTTGTCTTTGCTGATCGGCGGGTTATAACTCTCGAAGTTCCAAAACATAGAGCCGCCGCGCATGGTGGATTGCAGAATGTTGCGGATTTCTGCACGACCAGCAAACTGGTCTTTTTCCTCAAAGTGCGTCACGGCGATATAGCCGAACGGCACCTTGATGGATTTGATTTTCATGGGGTCGTCCGCCCCGCGAAACATGATTTTCTGCCCGGTTGGTTTGAACACCAACTCCATCGGGGTCTTTTTGGCTTCCCAATAATCGGAAACACCCATCTGACCGATGGCCCAAAGATACTGCGCATAAACGGAATCGCGCAGGGTGTTGCCAACCTTACGAAGAACCAACGCATGGATGTCGTGGTCTTTTGCCGTCATAATAAGACGCGGCACAACCATCGACACATACGAAGATTTGAGCGAGCCACGCCCGCCCAAGAAGTCAAAGTGTGTGTACTGGTGCCCATAAATCGCTCCTGCCGTGGCAAAAAACGCCTTGCCGATGTTGCGGTAGAACGCGGCTTCGCTGACAGCGCAGGCCATGTTAACATCGTTGTCAGCGTCAGACGACACCGCACCTGCCCACTGTTCCCACTTGTCTACGGCCTTCGCGTCGCCCTTTGCGGCCTGCTTAAACACACCAGCGACAACAAGCGCGTTGTTGGTTAGATCCTTACCAGCAATGCCGCACTCCTCCAATTTCGCCTTGTGCTTTGCGCTGACGGGATGCTCGCTGATCATTTGGGCAAGTTGCGCCATAGTCGCCTTTTTGCGGCGTGCTTCAACGGATGCCATACCGCCCAAAGAACCAATTCTCTGCGCTTCCTCTGTGCTTAAATGCTTTCCAGCCTGCGTCAAGTTCTGCTCATTAGCCACAACCTGCACCTCCTCTCTTTTCCAATGCGCCCTGCTTCCCCTCGTTTTAATTGTCGCGGCTCCCAACCCCTGCCTCGTACACAATGCGACAATGACCCACTAACGCCCATGTTCGTCTTTCCGAACTGTCATTGGAGGGAAAAGAAAGGCATATCATGATGGTACACACTAATTCTCCACTAAACGGAGTATCCAGTTCCACTAAATGGTTGAATATAGAAAAAATATTTTGATATTCTATAATTTTCGACAAAACAAAAAGACCGAGGTTAGTTCCTCGGCCTTTTCTTTATGGGTGGTCAGAGCGACCGATAAGGTAATCCACCGACACCTCGTAATAATCGGCCAGCGCAACCAGCGCGTGCATGGATGGCATCACTTCGCCGCGTTCATAACGGCGGTAAGCGTCGCTGTGGATGCCACACAGTTCAGAGACAACCTTTCGGCTACGGACGGGCCTCTGCCGCTCCCGGAGCCATTGGAGACGCTTTGCAAACTCCATCGGGTCGATGATGGTATACATTACGCATCCCTTTCCGCCATCATGTGGCAAATAAAAGCCATGTTGCAAGCGATGTGCTTGTAATGAGGCAGGCCGCTTTCTTCGTCAATGCTGTTGGCGGATTCAGCAAAAGCGAGAGTGTGGCGCAAAAGCGCGTTGACATAGCGGCGCAGTTCCACCTGCTTCCAGTTGTCCGGGTCGCCGTATTTGCGGTTTCCATACATGCGCACCTCGGCAACATCGCGGACGATTTGCATGGGCACAAGGTCGATTTCCAATTTCCCGGCATCGGCCTTTGCGGTCTGCTGGCTTTCGGTCTTTTCTGAGCCAAAGGAAAAAATCTGCTTTTTCAAAAAGTCGCTCATCGCTTTCTCCCTTCATAGGTGATGTCTTTGAGTTCGGGGTATCTCTTGGGGAACGGGATGATTTCTTGGTGGTGCTTGCACACGGCGCGAAGTTCGTCGTCCATATGGTCTTGTGCCACATCTGCTTCCTTGTGGCTCTTGGGGAGAAGCGCGGGAGCATATTCCCTGCGCACTTCTTCCCAAAGAGTAAGCATATCGCACACGCGCTTGTAACCATAACCTCTGCGATGCAAAGCGCACACCAAGGTATCCTCCATGAACTGCTCCGTCAGACGCTCCGCCGCCTGCATGATATTGCTTTCGCGCTGATCGCGTCTGTTGAGGTAATTATTCTTCCCCATTGTCTTTACCCTTTGTGGCGGCGAAATACGCGTTGTATGCGCCGTAACGATAACCGATGGGCATGGTGCGAGGGTCGTCGTAGCCGTTGTCCCGGCACCACGCAATGAAGTCACCCCATGCGGAGCAAGGTGTCATTTCGGGGCAACCGCAACGATACACGCAGTTAGGAACAAGCATATCTGCAATTTCTGCTTCATACTCATGCAGTTCCAGTTTGAAGTCCTCCGCATAGTGGCGGGTTTCAGCAGATGCCTGCCGACAAAGGCGTTTCCGCCAAGTGTCAATGAGGTGCTGGGCGTTTGCTTCGCCCGTGAAGGTCTGCGGCTCGTCTTGGGGCAGTTTATCGCGAGAAATGCCCGTGCGGTCGGTACGCTGGGTGCGAACAAAGCACTCCCACTTATGGCGCACCCAATGAACGCCAACCCAATGGGGCATATTCTCCCACTTCCACTTCACAGAAATGTCGCGGATGGGACTATGCTCTGCGATAAGGATTTTGCGTTTGAACACCACACTTGGGTCTTTGCCAAGAGCAGGCTTACCAACAGTTGCTCTGCAATCGTTGACCACTTCCTGCCAATCGCCTTTGATTTTGATAATTTTAGTCAGCATCAAATTACCTCTTTCGTAAATTTATCCGTTTCGTTGCCCCAACAATCCCAGCCATCCGCGCAACTTCTCGCAAATAGTTCGATGCGCGGCAAATCTCCACATAATTGCACAATTCGTTCTCTAATTTCATCGGGTTTGCGGCTATGCTCCCGCACACGAGCATCGCATACGGAATGGACGGATTTAGAAACTCTTTTCGGTTTCCCCTTGGTGGCAATCAAGCACAATTCTGCGTTTGCTCTCGTCCAATACCCAAGACCCCAAAACCACCCGTCCGACTTCTTATTGCGCTTCACCCATGTAAAACCGCAGGTTTTGTAAGTAAATCCCCACGCTTTAATAAGTTCTAACCCCTCTTGCAGGCACGGAAATGTAACCCAAAGCAGCAAAGCGCAATCGTCAGCCGAAATTTCTTTAATGGGTAAATTTTGAATATCAACCTTGCTCATGCAATTATAGTGGTTTTCCGCAGATTTCTTTTCTTTGCCTTTCTGTGAATAGGTTTTGAAAGTCCAAGGCGGGTCTGCGTAGATAATGCTGTATTTATTCTCTGTGTTAAAAATATCAACCTCTGCCATCGGCTTCCTCCAATGCCTTTACTGCGGCTTCATTATCTGAAGTCTTCATCTTCCAGCCTCTTTTCTTCAAGTATGCTTAAAGTTCTC
>JAZRET010000048.1:0-10601 GCA_045660945.1 Congzhengia sp. | reverse complement strand
ACCCCTACGGGTTCAGTTTGTCCAATCTGCACCATTTTCCGTCCAGCCCAAAGAGGCTGTAGCAAAATGATTTCATTTTGCTACAGCCTCTTTTTATTTTAAGGTTAGTTACAGCCGCAACCGTTCTTGGTTGGTGTTTTTTTCTTTTCTTCCGGACAATCTGTGCGTTCAGGCGGGAAGAATTCGTTAAAGGGGAAACTGATTCTGTCGAATAAGTCGCAGGGGCTTTCGTCACAGGATGTGGTGCACTCTTTCTGCGGGATGCAGAAGTCGTATGCAGGCACTAAAAGCTGTACGCTGCGCTCGATTCTCACGATGGAGAATAAACCGATGGAAACGAAAACACGTTTGTGTTCGCCGGACAAAACGAGTCTGTCGTCAAATACGTTGCATACACATTCGGGAACAGAAGAAAAGTCAATATCATCTGTGCAGCAACACATTTTGTCATCTAAATCCACAACTTTTGCAGAAAGCGCCAAGGGGTCAACCACTTCGACAACGGCTTTCGGCATATTGGTTTTTTTCCAGAGTTGTTCGTCGAAACTGTCATAACTGTAGCGGGATTCAAATACTTTTGCCGCGCCTTCGGAGCCGTAGAGAATTACCTTTTTGTCAAACGTTGCAAGACCTTCTACCGTTGAGGGTTTACCAACGCCCATGAAGACATCAAGCGTAATCTTAAAGAAGAATTTGATGTCGACAGAAAAGTAGCCTTTGTTAAAGGGGATGGGTTCCACATCAGGGAATGCCCAGATGATTTCTGCCTTTCTGCATTTCACATTCACGGCGCGATCTACCATTTCCTGACCGCATGCTGTTAAAAATACGCGTGCATCTTCGATGCAGTCTTTATCTTTGCAGGAATCATATACCTTATCGGTATGTATGCAAACTGCCCCCTTGATTTCTTCGCAGGGAGAACTTGCGGATGTAAAACGTCTGTCTGCCATAAAAAAACCTCCAATTCAAATTTTGTTGAGCCTCAGTAGCAGTGTATGACAAGAAACAAAAATGGTGCATCTGAAAAAGAAAGTACACGCTGTTTTTTTAAGGACTTGCAAAATCAAAAGAAACACACATATACATTGGATAAAGATTTTAAAAAGAGGTGTATTTTTGTGTTTTCTTCTCTTTTGTTTTTTGCGGTGTACATATTAAAATACGGAATGTTTCTCGTTTCTTATGTCGCGGGGCAAAATAAATTCCCAAAACCGTTATCGGCGGGCGAGGAACGGGACTATTTAGAACGCGCGGCGGAAGGAGATAAGGAAGCACGTGACAAGTTAGTCGAGCACAATTTAAGACTTGTCGCGCATATTGCAAAAAAGTACAATCAAGTGGCGGGCTGCGATGAAGATGATTTGGTATCTATCGGCACAATCGGTCTTATGAAAGCGGTCTATACGTTTGACTATAAAAAGCAGGCGCGTCTTGCAACATATGCGGCAAGGTGCATTGAAAACGAAATTTTAATGACGGTGCGTGCGGGAAAAAAATTAAAGCAGGAAGTGTCTTTAAACGAATGCTTGGGACACGATACCGACGGGAACGAAGTGACGTTTATGGATATTTTGGCATCAAGCGATGAAGACATTGCAGAACGCGTGGGAACAGATGCAGATATTGTAAAAATGCAAGGTTTTTTTGCGTGTTTAGAACCGCGTGAACGGAAAATTGTGACAAAGCGTTACGGAATCGGTAGTCGTGTTTATACCCAACAAGAAATTGCGAAAGCATTTGGGATTTCAAGGTCTTATGTTTCAAGAATTGAAAAAAAGGCGCTGAAGAAACTCAAAAATTGCTTTGAGGAAAGCAAAAAGCAAGTGCTTGGCAGATCATAAACCACAAAAAATTTAAATTTCGACATTTATTTGGTAGAAACCCCGAATAATCTCAGAAATTTCCTTGACGGAAAGTGAAAAACGTGGTAAAATATAAATGTAGATTTTTTTCGTTTTTTTTGATGAAAAATGGAAGGATCATAAACCATAAAAACGGTTTTTGCAACTGACGGAATGTGGAGCACCACGGGGGAGCAAAAAACAATATGTCTGGCCGGATGCGGCCATTTAATGTCGACCGTCTGGGCAGTCCTATTCCTCACAAGGGATAGGACCGCCTTGTTTGTTTTTAAAAGAGATTATATAAAAAATGGAGGATAAAAGATGAGAAAAGTAGGCATCATTATGGGTAGCGACAGCGATTTGCCCGTTGTATCAAAAGCAATGGACACATTAAAAGAATTCGGCGTTCCGTTTGAAGTACATGTGTTTTCCGCACACAGAACACCGGTAGAAGCAAGAGATTTTTCGTTAAATGCGCGCAATAACGGTTTTGGAGCAATCATCGCGGCGGCAGGAAAAGCGGCGCACTTAGCAGGTGCAATTGCTGCAAACACCACACTTCCCGTGATTGGCATTCCCGTAAAATCCTCCACGCTTGATGGACTTGATGCACTTCTTTCCACCGTGCAGATGCCGGGTGGCATTCCGGTGGCAACTGTTGCGATTGACGGCGCACAAAACGCGGCGCTTTTGGCCATTCAGATTTTAGCAGTTGAGGACAATGGCCTGGCAGAAAAACTCGACAAAAGCCGCGCAGATAATGCGAAAAAAGTGTTAGAAAAAAATGCGGCAATTGAAGCTGAATATCAAAACTAACGAACAAAAACAAAAGAAAAAATAGAGGCAAAGGGAGGCACCACAGTGGGTGGATTTTTTGGAACAGTAAGTAAACACGATGCAGTTGCGGATGTTTTCTTTGGGACAGACTATCATTCGCATCTGGGAACCAGACGTGGCGGTATGGCATCTTTCAGCGAAGAAATGGGACTGCTTCGTGAAATTCATAATATCGAAAACTCTCCGTTTCGTACCAAATTTTCAAAAACCTTGGACGAAATGCACGGGAAAGCGGCAATCGGCTGTATCAGTGACAGCGACCCGCAACCGCTCTTGATTCGTTCTAAAATCGGAACGTATGCAATTTGCGCGATTGCGGCAATCAACAATGCAGAAGAACTGATTGAAAAGTATTTTACATTGGGACATGGTCATTTCGGCGTTATGACCGGAGGAAAGGTCAACGGAACAGATTTGATTGCGGCGCTCATCAATCAGAAAGAAACATTTGCAGAAGGTATTGCGTTTGCGCAGAGTGTGATTGACGGAACAGCGTCAATTTTAATTCTCACAAATGACGGAAAAATCATTGCTGCACGTGACCGCCTTGGAAGACTTCCTGTTCTGATTGGAAAAAACGAGGACGGTTATAGTGTTTCTTTTGAATCCTTTGCATATCAGAAACTCGGGTATGAAGACGAAAAGGAACTCGGCCCGGGAGAAATCGTAGAACTTTCTGCAGACAAATTAACCGTTTTAAAAGACCCCGGAAAAGAAATGAAAATTTGTGCATTTCTCTGGTCTTATTACGGATATCCAACATCTTGTTATGAAGGCGTAAATGTAGAAATGATGCGCTACAGAAACGGCGAAATCATGGCGCGCACAGATAAAAAACTTAAAAACGCAGAAGGGCTTGACTATGTCGGCGGTGTTCCTGATTCCGGTACGCCCCACGCGATTGGTTATGCAAACGAAAGCCATGCGCCTTTTGCAAGACCTTTTATCAAATACACCCCGACCTGGCAAAGAAGCTTTATGCCGCCCAAGCAGGTGGACAGAAGCAGAATTGCAAAAATGAAGCAGGTTCCCGTAAATGATTTGATTCACGAAAAGAATTTGCTTTTTGTGGATGATTCCATTGTCCGCGGCACACAGCTTAAAGAAACAGTTGAATTTTTATACGAACATGGTGCGAAGTCAGTGCATATCCGCTCTGCTTGTCCGCCGATTATGTATAAGTGCAAATTCTTAGACTTCTCCCGTGATGCTGAAGAAAATCTTCTGGCACGAAAAATCATTATGGAACTTGAAGGAGAAGAAGGGTTAAAGTATATTGACGAATACAGCGACGGAAACACAGAGCGAGGAAAGAAACTTCGTGAAACAATTTGTGAAAAAATGCATTTTGCGTCTTTGGAATTCCAGACGCTTGAAGGAATTAAGGAAGCAATCGGCATAGATCCTTGTAAACTTTGCACTTACTGTTGGAACGGTAAGGAATGATAAACGAAAACATTCAATTTCTATACAGAAAGGAACATCATTATGCATACAAATTCTAAATCTGACAGTTACGCAGCAGCCGGCGTAGATATTACCGCGGGCTACAGAGCAGTTGAGCTGATGAAAACCCATATTAAAAGAACCATGACAAGTGGAATGAAATCCGACATCGGTGGCTTCGGAGGTCTTTTTCCGCTCGATATGACAGGTATTAAAAATCCCGTTTTGGTAAGCGGAACAGACGGCGTCGGCACAAAACTCAAAATGGCATTTTTGATGGACAAGCACAACACCGTTGGTATTGACTGTGTTGCGATGTGCGTAAACGATATTATCTGCTGTGGTGCAAAACCGTTATTCTTCTTAGATTATATCGCGTGCGGCAAAAACTATCCTGAAAAAATCGCAGAGATTGTTGAAGGCGTGGCAGAGGGCTGCGTGCAGTCTGGCTGTGCGTTAATCGGCGGCGAAACCGCAGAAATGCCGGGCTTCTATCCTGTAGACGAATACGATTTGGCAGGTTTTTCTGTCGGCGTTGTGGATAAAGACAAAGTGTTAAACAATAAAAGCGTTACAGAGGGAGATGTGATTATCGCGCTTCCGTCAAGTGGCGTGCATTCTAACGGATTTTCTTTGGTACGCCGCGTGTTTGACGTGGAAAACAACAAAGATTTAAAAACGCCCGTAGCTGAACTCGGGGGAAAATCTTTAGGAGAAACACTCTTAACCCCCACAAGAATTTACGTAAAACCGATGCTTGCTTTATTTGATGAAATCACAGTAAAAGCAGTTTCTCATATCACCGGCGGCGGTTTTTATGAAAATATTCCGAGAAGTTTGCCGACGGGCTACGGCGCGAAAATTGAAAAAGCGGCAATCCGCGTTCTTCCGATTTTTGACCTCCTTGCAAAAGTCGGAAATGTTCCGGAAAGGGATATGTTTAATACATACAATATGGGCGTTGGTATGAGTGTTGTCGTTTCCAAAAACGATGCAGATAAAGCGCTTTCTATCTTAAAGGCAAACGGGGAAGACGCGTACATCATCGGTGAAACCGTGAAATCCGAAGAAAGCGTGACAATATGCTAAAGGCAAAAATTGCGGTTTTGGTTTCAGGCGGCGGCACAAATTTGCAGGCGCTGATTGACGCCCAAAAAAACGGCATTATAAAAAGCGGCGAAATCAAAGCGGTAATTTCAAATAACAAAGATGCTTACGCTTTAGAGCGTGCGAAGAAAAACAATATTGAAACATTTGTGGTTTCAAAAAAAGAAGCCGGCTCACAGGAAGCATTTGAGGGGAAAATCAAAGCCATTTTAACAGAAAATGAAATTGACATCATTGTCCTTGCAGGCTTTATGTGTATCTTGAGTGAAAACTTCACGAAAGACTTCCCTGAACGCATTATCAATGTGCATCCGTCCTTAATTCCGTCTTTTTGCGGAAAAGGCTTCTACGGACTTCATGTGCACGAAGCAGCGCTTTCTTACGGCGTTAAAGTAACAGGCGCGACGGTGCATTTCGTAAATGAAATTCCGGACGGCGGAAAAATCATCATGCAAAGAGCAGTTGAAATTTTAGAAGGTGATACACCGGAAATTCTGCAAAAACGCGTGATGGAACAGGCAGAATGGAAAATTTTGCCCCAGGCAGTTGAAAAAGTATCATCTGAAATAATAAAATAATCGGAGGTTTCTTATGGCATTGTTTGATTTAACAAAACTTCTTTCTGAAAACACATATCCTGGAAGAGGTATCGTAATCGGAAAATCGGCTGACGGAAAAAATGCAATGATTGCATATTTTATTATGGGCAGAAGCGAAAACAGTCGCAATCGTATCTTTGAAAGATATGAAGGCGGAATGAGAACGAAAGCATTTGATGAATCAAAACTTTCTGATCCCAGTCTTATCATTTATAATCCGTACCTTGCCCTCCAGGGGGCAGATATTATCACAAATGGTGACCAGACCGATACGGTGTATGACTTCATGAAAGAAGGAAAAACTTTTGAAGAAGCACTCCATACCCGCGAGTTTGAGCCGGATAGCCCGAACTTCACACCGAGAATTTCAGGCGTGATTTCTTATGGCGCAGATGACTTTACTTATAAACTCTCGATTTTAAAGAGTGCAAACGGAAATCCAGAAGTTTGTAACCGTTATTTTTATGACTATGCCCCCAGAGCGGGAATCGGTCACTTCATTCACACTTACAAGTGTGATGGAAATCCTATTCCGTCATTTTACGGCGAACCCGAAGAAGTAGCACTTCCGAATACGGCTGAAGAACTGGCAGATCTCGTTTGGAAAAACTTAAATGAAGACAACAAGGTATCCCTTTTTGTGCGCGCTGTGCCGCTTGATGGCAGCGAGCCGACAGAAATCATTATCAATAAAAATAAGTAAGCGAGGGAGTAACAATGCAAGAATTTGAATTAAAATATGGCTGTAACCCCAATCAGAAGCCGGCAAAAATCTTTATGCACGATGGAAGTGAACTTCCGATTGAAATTTTAAGCGGCAGACCGGGATATATTAACTTTTTAGATGCATTTAACAGTTGGCAGCTTGTAAAAGAAATTAAAGAAGCACTCGGCATGCCTGCGGCAACATCTTTTAAACATGTTAGCCCTACATCTGCGGCAGTAGGCATTAAAATGCCGGAAAAACTCAAAAAGGCATGCTTCGTAGATGACATTGAAGGATTAGATGATTCTCCCCTCGCGACTGCTTATGCAAGAGCAAGAGGAACCGACAGAATGTCTTCCTTTGGCGACTTTATCGCGCTTTCTGATGTTTGTGATGTAACAACTGCAAAACTCATTGCGCGTGAAGTGTCCGATGGTGTAATCGCCCCCGGCTACGAACCGGAAGCGCTTGAAATCTTAAAGGGCAAAAGAAACGGAAACTATAACATCATTAAAATCGATCCGAATTTTAAACCCAATCCGATTGAAAGAAAACAGGTTTACGGTATTACATTTGAGCAGGGAAGAAACGAGTTTGAAATCAACCGTGAACTTTTAACAGATATCGTAACAGACAACAAAGAAATCCCGGAAGAAGCGGTGCGAGATTTAATCATTGCATTAATAACACTAAAATATACGCAGTCCAACTCCGTTTGCTACGCGATTGACGGACAGGCAATCGGCGTTGGTGCAGGGCAGCAGTCAAGAATCCACTGTACGCGCCTTGCCGGACAAAAAGCAGACAACTGGCACCTCCGTCAGAGCGACAAGGTGTTAAACCTTCCGTTTCTGCCGGGTGTAAAGCGTCCTGACCGCGATAATGCAATTGACGTTTATATTTCCGACGAATATGAAGATTTATTAAAAGACGGGGCATGGGAACACTTGTTCTCTGAAAAACCCGCACCGTTTACAAAGGAAGAAAAGAGAGCGTATTTAGATACCATCTCCGGTGTTTCTTTGGGAAGCGATGCGTTCTTCCCGTTCGGCGATAACATCGAGCGCGCTGCAAAGAGCGGTGTGTCTTACATCGCAGAACCCGGTGGTTCTATCCGTGATGATAACGTGATTGAAGTTTGCAACAAATACAATATGGCAATGGCGTTCACAAAGATGCGTCTGTTCCACCATTAATATGGAGCTTTATGTTAAGTAGAATCTAATCGTGAAAGGTTGAAGGCAATGAAACTTATGGTAATCGGCGGTGGCGGACGAGAACACGCCATCATAAAAAAATTAAAAGAAAGCGAAAAAGTAACTGAAATTTACGCACTTCCCGGAAACGGTGGTATTGCGCAGGATGCGATTTGCGTGGATATCGGCGCAAAGGATATTGATGCACAAGTAGCGTTTGCAAAGGAACAAAACATCGATTTTGCAGTCGTTGCACCGGATGATCCGCTTGTGCTGGGTGCAGTAGATGCTTTAGAGGAAGCAGGCGTTCCGTGTTTCGGTCCTCATAAAAACGCAGCAATCATTGAGGGAAGTAAAGTATTTTCCAAGAACCTGATGAAAAAATACAATATCCCCACGGCGCAGTATGAAGTGTTTACTGATATGGAAAAAGCGCTTACCTATTTAGAAACTGCTCCGATTCCGACGGTTATCAAAGCCGACGGCTTAGCACTCGGCAAAGGCGTTATCATTGCTGAAACGAAAGAAGATGCGAAAACCGCCGTTCACTCCATGATGGAAGATAAAGTGTTTGGCGAAAGTGGCTCGAGCATCGTTATTGAAGAATTTTTAACCGGTCCTGAAGTTTCCGTTCTTTCTTTCACAGACGGCAAAACCATTGTGCCGATGGTTTCTTCTATGGACCACAAGCGTGCAAAAGATGGAGACAAAGGTTTAAATACCGGCGGTATGGGAACGGTAGCACCGAACCCGTATTATACCGATGCAGTGGCGAAGGAATGTATGGAAAAAATCTTTATTCCCACCATCGATGCGATGAATCAAGAAGGAAGAACCTTTAAAGGTTGTCTCTATTTTGGCTTGATGCTCACCGAAAAAGGCCCGAAAGTAATTGAATATAACTGCCGTTTCGGCGATCCCGAAACGCAGGTTGTGCTTCCGCTTTTAAAGAGTGATTTGTTTGAAATTATGAAGAGCGTGCATGATGGCACATTGGAAAACCAAACCGTAGAATTCTCAAGTGGTGCGGCGTGCTGTGTTGTTATGGCATCCGATGGTTATCCGGAGCATTATGAAAAAGGCTTTGAAATTACAATGCCGAAAGGCGAGCTTATCTACGTTGCAGGTGCGGCACTCTCTGATGGTAAACTTGTTACATCCGGCGGACGTGTTTTAGGCGTTACGGCAACGGCAGAAAATTTAAAAACTGCAGTTGAAAAGGCGTATGCACTCACCGAAAAAGTACATTTTGAAAATGCATATAAAAGAAACGATATCGGCAAGAAAGCATTGGAGGTTTAAGTATGGTTTATAGAATTTTTGTAGAAAAAAAAGAGGGACTTGCACATGAGGCAACGGCACTTTTGGGCGACCTTAAGAAACTTCTTTTGATTGACGGCATCGAAAAGGTGCGCGTGTTTAACCGCTATGACGTTGAAAATATCGAAGCGGATTTATTTGAGTACTGTAAAACCGCAGTATTTTCCGAACCGCAGCTCGATATCGTTACAGACAACTTAGACATTGATGCAGATGCAGCGTTTGCAACAGAGTTTTTGCCTGGTCAGTTCGATCAGAGAGCTGATTCTGCAGCACAGTGTATTCAGCTAATTTCTCAGAAAGAACGACCTTTAATTCGCACAGCGAAAGTGTACCTTCTCTATGGTAACTTGACGGAGGCGGATGTTGCGGCAGTGAAAAAGTATGTCATCAACCCTGTGGAAAGTCGCGAAGCATCTTTTGATACATACGAAACTTTAGCTTCTGTTTACGATATTCCCACAGAAGTAGAAACACTGACAGGTTTTACAAAGCTTTCCGAGGCAGAACTTGCAGATTTCATCAAAACTCAGGGCCTAGCTATGGATTTAGACGATATCAAATTTTGTCAGGAATATTTCGTAAAAGAACAGCGTGACCCCACCATTACGGAAATCAAAATGATTGATACCTATTGGTCTGACCATTGCCGTCACACAACGTTCTTAACCACGATTGACAATGTGAAATTCGAGGATGAACTACTCGAAAAAACATATAAAGAATATCTTAAGGTAAGAGAAGAACTTGGAAGAACAAAGCCGATTAACCTTATGGATATTGCAACTTTGGCAGTAAAATATCTCCGCAAGAACGGTAAACTTGAAAAATTAGACGAATCTGAAGAAATCAATGCTTGTACCGTGAAAATGGATGTGGAAATCGAAGGAAAAACAGAAGAATGGTTACTTCTCTTTAAAAACGAAACCCACAACCATCCGACAGAAATTGAACCCTTCGGTGGCGCAGCAACCTGTATTGGTGGTGCGATTCGTGATCCGCTTTCGGGCCGTTCTTATGTTTACGGCGCGATGCGTGTAACAGGTGCGGCAAACCCCTTAAAAGCAGTAAAAGATACGATTCCCGGAAAACTTCCGCAGAGAAAAATCGTTACCACGGCTGCGGCAGGTTATAGTTCCTATGGTAACCAGATTGGTCTTGCAACCGGTCAGGTTGATGAAATTTACCACGAAGGATATGCGGCAAAGAGAATGGAAATCGGCGCAGTTGTTGCGGCGGCTCCGGCAGAAAATGTTCGCCGTGAACGTCCTATCCCCGGCGATGTGATTATTCTTTTAGGTGGCAGAACCGGTAGAGACGGTTGCGGTGGTGCAACAGGATCTTCTAAATCTCACAATGTGCAGTCTTTAGAAAGTTGCGGCGCAGAAGTGCAGAAAGGGAATGCTCCCGAAGAAAGAAAACTTCAGAGACTCTTCAGAAACAAAGAAGCATCTCTTCTCATTAAACGTTGTAACGACTTTGGTGCCGGCGGTGTATCCGTTGCAATTGGCGAACTTGCAGACGGTCTTTGCGTTGATTTAAA
>JAZRET010000047.1:0-11549 GCA_045660945.1 Congzhengia sp. | reverse complement strand
GACACTTCATGTTGTCTTCCTAAGACCGCTTGGCCTCCGACTTGGAACTGTCATTTCGGGGTCTAAGCATTTTTCATAACGCATGGAAGCATCTGTTCTGTGCGCTAAGCGAACGGTAGACTTACGAATGGAAACTGCATCAAACGTCGCAGATTCTAATGTAAGGCGCGAGGTGTCTTCTACGATTTCGCTATCTAATCCGCCCATAATACCTGCGATTGCAACGGGCGTATCGCCGTTACAAATCATAAGTGTGTTTTCGTCAATATTTCTTTCAATTTCGTCAAGCGTTGTAAATGTAAAGGGCTCTTTAAAACGCTTGATGCGAAGTTTTTCTACTTTTCTTGAGTCAAACGCATGCATCGGCTGACCCATTTCAAGCATTAAGTAGTTCGTGAGGTCGGCTAAAAGATTGATTCCACGCATTCCGCAGTAGAAAAGACGAATACGCATATTCATCGGGCTCACGCTTTTTGTGATATTTTCTACCTGCAGGCAGGAATATCTCTGACAAAGCGAGTCCTCGATTTTTAAATCTATTTTCGGTAAGTTATCAAACGCTTTTAAGTCTACTGTATCGAGCGGTTTTAATTCTCTTCCGGCTAAAGCTGCAAATTCTCTTGCGATGCCGTAGTGTCCCCAAAGGTCAGGACGGTTGGTTAAGGATTTGTTATCTACTTCAAAGATAATATCGTCAATCGCGTAAACTTCTTTTAAGTCCGTACCGTTCGGAACATCTTCTGTGATATCCATAATTCCGGCATTTTCGTCGCTTAAGCCAAGTTCTTTTTCAGAGCAGCACAT
Source organism: Congzhengia sp. (assembly GCA_045660945.1). Classification (GTDB taxonomy): domain Bacteria; phylum Bacillota; class Clostridia; order UBA1381; family UBA9506; genus Congzhengia. The sequence continues at coordinate 10,745 of JAZRET010000047.1, read as the reverse complement.
ACCAAAGGATTCAAAGCCTGCGAGCGGTCTCGGTGCAATTGTAATCTCACCGATTTTCGCACCTACTTTTGCAAACGCAGTTTTCATACCAACGCGAATGTTCGGCGCACCGCAGACAACATCAGTGAGTTTACCGTCACCTGCATCCACTTTTAAAAGGTGGAGTTTTTTAGACTCGGGATGGTCTTCCACAGACTTAATCTCCGCAACCACAATGCCGCTTAAATCGCTTCCTTTAAAGAAAATTTCGTTTTCTACTTCTGCGGTAGATAAAGAAAACTGATGAATGAGTTTTAATTTATCTAATCCGGTAAGGTCAACAAAATCAGAAATCCAGTTCATTGATAAAAACATTTCGTACCACTCCTTTCTTATAAATCATCCGTAAACTGCGACATCACTTTGATGCTGCCGCTGTTTAAGTCACGAAGGTCTTTGATGCCGTAACGCATCATTGCAAGACGTGTTAATCCAAGACCAAAAGCAAAACCGGTATAAATTTCCGGGTCAATACCGCCGGCGATTAACACTTCCGGATGAATCATACCACAAGGGCAAAGCTCAAGCCAACCGCTGTGTTTACAGGAAGGACATCCCTCGCCGCCACAGATAAGGCAGCTGATATCAAGTTCAAAACCTGGTTCCACAAACGGGAAAAATCCCGGACGAAGACGAACTTTGATGTCTTTTTTAAACACTTCGGAAAGCATAGATTTCATAAAGAAAATAAGGTTTGAAATGGAGATATCTTTTCCAACCATCACGCCTTCCATCTGGAAAAATGTATTTTCGTGGCAGGCATCGGTTGCTTCATTACGGAAACATCTTCCCGGGAAAACTGCTTTAATCGGGATATCTTTTTCAATCAAATCTTTTTTGTATTTTTTATAAATTGCATTCTGTGCTGCAGAGGTCTGCGTTTTTAAGAGCTGACCATTTTCCAAATAATATGTATCCTGCATATCACGCGCGGGATGGTGCTTGGGAATGTTTAATGATTCAAAGCATTCATAGTCTGTTACAACTTCGCTATAGTCTTCCACAGTAAAGCCCATAGACTGGAACACTCTTTCACATTCTCTCTGAACCAAAGTAATCGGATGATATGAGCCTCTTTCTAAATTTGCAGGCATTGAAATATCAAACACCGGCATGGATTCAATTTCTTTTTTGATTTCTGCTTCTTTGAGTTCAGAAAGTTTCGCCGCGATTTTGTCTGTTGCTTCGGTCTTTAAAACATTTACTTCCTGACCAAAGGTTTTCTTCTCTTCATTCGACAAATCCTTCATGTTCTTTAAAAGCTCTGTAATGCTACCTTTTTTACCGAGATAACTTACACGAATGTTTTCCAAAGCGCCCATGTCTTGCACTTCAGCGAGTTCTTTCTCAAGCGCGAGCTTAAGATTTAAAATTTTCTCGTTCATAACTGCCTCCACTATCAATAAATTAAAGGTTCCCATAAAAAAACGTCTCATGCTAAAAGCATGAGACGAAAAAATTTTCCGCGGTACCACTCATATTGCGTCGCTTATACGCCGCCACTTTTTTTGCTTTGATGCAGCAACACACATCCTGCTTTTCACAGGCAACTCCCGAGGCGAATTTCGCACGCTCGGGGCATTATAGTCTTGCAGCAACCGACTAATCTCTCATTTGTTTCCCGAACTGCTACTTAAAATCTCGTTCACAGTCATTTTAAATTCTTTTTGATAATATCATATTTTCTTTGATTTGTCAAGGTTTTCTTACGTTTCCTACTCGGGCTTATAAAAGATCAAACAGATCACCTTGTCCCATTTTTTCTTCCGGCGCATCTACTTTTTCCTCTTTTTCGGGTGTGCTGCCTAAAAGTACGAAAAATTCATCCAAAGTGAGCACCGAAACGCCAAGCTCCTGCGCTTTTGTCAGTTTACTGCCCGCGTTTTCTCCGGCAACTACAAAATCTGTTTTCTTTGAAACGCTTCCTGATGCTTTTCCGCCATTTTGTTCAATCAGTTCTGTGATGTCTTCACGGCTAAAATCTTCAAACTTTCCGGTAACGACCACCGTTTTTCCGCTGATTGCGTCAGATACAAGTTTTCCTGAATCAAGCGCCGTCATATTAAGTCCGAGCGATGAAAGGCGGTTAAGCTCTGAAACATTTTCTTCGTTTTTGAAATAATCGTAAATATTCTGCGCAGTTTTTTCGCCGATATCGCGAATCTCCGTTAATTCTTCGATTGTGGCATTTTGAATGGCTTCCATCGAGCCAAAATGTGCCGCTATCACTTTTGAAGACTTTAAGCCATTCAGTTGTATCCCCAGGGCATAAAGAAGGCGATAAAGGTCGTTTTTCTTGCTTCTCTCTAAAGCAGAAATGAGGTTTTCTGCGCTTTTTTCTCCCTGACGCTCCATTGATGTGATGTCAGACATTGAGAGCATATATAAATCAGAAAACGATTTAATTTTGCCGTAATCTAAAAGCTGCTCTAAAACCGCAGGCCCCAATCCCTCAATGTCCATCGCATCGCGGGATACAAAGTGCATGAGTTTTCGCAGAAGTTGCGCCGGGCAGTTTTCTCCCGTACAGCGATGTGCCGCCTCTCCGTCCACGCGCACAATCGGTGCGCCGCATTCAGGACATACATTCGGCATTTCAAACGGAATTTCTGTTCCCGTTCTGTCCTTGTCTTCTGCACCTACAATTTCCGGAATGATGTCACCGGCTTTTCTAACGTAGACATTATCACCAATGAGCACATTTTTTTCGCGGATAAAGTCTAAATTATGAAGCGTTGCACGGCTCACGAGTGTTCCGGCTACACGCACAGGTTCAAGCACAGCATTCGGCGTAATCTTACCCGTTCTTCCAACCTGAATAATGATATCTAAAAGGCGCGTCTTTTTCGTTTCTGCCGGGTACTTATATGCAACCGCCCAACGTGGACATTTTGCCGTAGAACCTAAAATTTCGCGCGATTTTAAGTCGTTTACTTTGATGACTGCGCCATCAATGTCAAACGGAAGATTCTCGCGTTCTCTCCCGATTTCCTCCACCTGAGAAAACGCATCTTCAATTGTAGAAAACACGCGGTTTTGCTGCACCACTTTAAAGCCGAGTTCGGATAGTTTTGCCAGGCCCTCGTGATGTGTCTTTATATTTAATCCTTCTTCTTTTTGAATGTTGAATACAAAAATATCAAGTTTTCTGTCACGCGCGACAGTGGAGTCAAGCTGACGAAGAGAACCTGCCGCCGCATTCCTCGGGTTTGCAAAAAGCGGCTCTCCGTTTTTTGCGCGCTTTTCGTTTAAACTTTCAAACACTTTTTTCGGCATAAACACTTCGCCGCGTACTTCTAGGTGTGGAACTGCATCCTTTAATTTGAGCGGAATGGAAAATACCGTTTTTAAGTTTTCAGTAACATCTTCACCAACGAGCCCGTCGCCACGCGTAGAGCCACGCACAAAAAGTCCGTTTTCATATTCGAGCGATACAGAAAGCCCATCGATTTTATATTCTGTGACATACTCTGCTTCCGGGACAACTTCTTTTACGCGTTCATCAAAGTCTAAAATTTCTTCTTTTGAGAATGCATCATTTAAACTCTGCATCGGAACTTCGTGTGAAACGCTTTCAAACCCCTCTAAAACGCTACCGATGACGCGGTTTGTGGGAGATGCAGGGTCTTTGAACTCGGGATACTGTTCTTCTAGCGCCTTTAAATCCCGAAGCATCATATCGTATTCGTAGTCAGAAATCTCGGGGTTATCTTCCACATAGTATTTATGGGAATGATAGGTGAGCTTCTCCGTTAAATCTTTCATTTTCTGTTTGATGTTTTCCATAAAAATGCTCCTTTTTATGTTTCATCTTTTTCTTTGGGGTGTTTTCCCAAGTCGCTTTCGATAAAATCTGCAGTGGTTAAACTGTCGGTTCCAAATTTTTCACGCAAAGTGTCGATCGTTTCTAATAATCTTTCTTGTTTTTCGTTCGTCTCTACCGATTCAAAGAGTGTGAGTTGTGTGCCTGCGTTTTCCGGCACGAGATTTGTACCCGTCACTGTGATGGCACGCACCGGACTTCTTAAATTCCAAAGTTTCACAAAAAGTTCATACGCCGCAGTTGCAATCTCTCTCGCTGAATTTGTGGGTGCAGAAAGTTTTTTCTGCTTTGATACCACTTGAAACTCAGGCGACTTTATCTGAATGTGCACTGTTTCGCATTTTAAGTGTTTTTTTCGCATTCTGCTCGCAACACTTTCAGACAAAAGGTGTATTCCTCTTTTTACATCCTCTTCCCCTGTTAAGTCGCGGCGAAACGTCATTCCATTGCCAATGGATTTTGTTTCGTCTTCCGCGTAAATGGATTTTACGGGGTCGTTATCTTCCCCACGTGCATAAACCGAAAGCATATGCCCCATTTTCCCCATTTTTCTATACAGAAGTTCCGGGTCTGCATGCGCCAAATCGCCGATGGTCTTTATGTGCATTTTTTCAAGCACCAAAAGCGTTTTTCTGCCGACAAACAAAAGACTCGACACGGGCAAAGGATATACGATTTTTTGATAGTCTTCTTTTGAAATCACCGTCGTTGCATCGGGCTTTTTATAGTCGCTCCCGAGCTTTGCAAAAACTTTATTAAAACTTACGCCAACAGAAACCGTTATCCCGATTTCCTCTTTCACGCGGCGTCTGATTTCGTCTGCAATCGTCTTTCCGTCTCCAAAAAGGCGATAACTTCCCGTGACATCAAGCCACGATTCGTCAATCCCAAAGGGCTCCACCAAATCGGTATACTCTCTGTAGATTTCGTTGACTCTTTTGGAGAACTTACTGTATTCTTCGTGCTGTGGTGGAACAATCACCAAATCAGGGCATTTTCTTTTTGCCTCTACAATCGTTTCCGCCGTTTGTATGTTATATTTTTTTGCAAGTTCATTTTTTGCAAGGATAATGCCGTGACGGTCTTCCTCACTTCCACCAACTGCCATGGGAACATCTTTTAGTTCTGGATTTAATGCGGTTTCCACAGATGCAAAAAAACCGTTACAATCACAATGCAGAATGGTTCTCTCCATTTGTTCCTCCTTGCAAGATAAGTTTTTCTTTATCGCACCTTCTTAGTTTCTTAATTTCCGCTTCCCTTTTTAACGCCTCAGATTTCGTTTCAAAACGCTCTGCGTAGCAAAGCGTAACCGGAAGATGACTCTTTGTATATTTTGCACCTTTTCCGCTATTATGCGTCTTTATCCGCGCAGACAAATCATTTGTATAGCCACAGTATAAAGAATCATCACTGCAACGAAGTAAATATACGTAATACATTTGTCCACCGACTTTCTATTTTTGCTTGATTATGCGGTTCTTCTTCACAAAATAAACATGATTTGATAACGAAAACATCGCAACGTCATTTTTTGAATCCGTGTAAAATTTTTCAATGATTTGGTTTGGATAAAGTTTCTTAAAGAGCATTGCCTTTTCTTTTCTGAAACAAAGCCTTTTAATTTCTCCCGTTTCAGGGTCTATTATACTTGTGAGAAGTTTTTTCTCGCCAATGCGCCGAAAACATTCTTCTAATAAAAAAGCAGGTGATGCCGATAAAATGATGTCCTCTTTTTCTTGCTTTTCAAGATACCAGGGTTTGATTTTGTGAATATGCGAATCCCAAAACTCCTTCACCAAATCTTTGAGATTTGGAAACATTGAAATATATTCTTTTGCGTAAGTCGAAACTAATCTTTGAAACGTTTCTTCATCTACGCGACATAATTTATAAAGCACAAGTGTTTTTACTACAACAAATAAAAATTTGATTGCTTTTGGGTTCTTGCGAACACTGAAAAGGTAAAAATCAAAAACACTTTCTCCGCGGTAAATTGTTCCATCAAAATCATAAACATTCATTTTATAGTTCTTCTCTCGCTTTTTCTTTTGGTTCTAAAGAAGTGAGGACAGAGCCTGCAACCACTAAAATAAGCGCTAAAAACACACGATATCCCGGCACAATGCCGTTAATAGCCCATGTTGCAAACGGCGCCAAAATCGGTTTTATGAAAAACACAGTAGATGCCGCAGTTGCAGAAGATGTTTCAAGTGCCTTAAAAAACGCCCAATATCCCACACCGGTAATCGCAATACCGAGATATAAAAGAATGGAAATGTTTTCTATAGAATCAACACCTGCGAAAAGATTCTCTCCCGTAAAAAATAAAACACATAAAAGTACTAAACTTCCAAAGAAAAACGAAAAACTCGTTTGAATCATACCGCTTATTTTCTGTGAGTATTTTTTGCTTAAAACCGTGTACAAGCTAAAGGTTACCGCCGCGCCGAGCGCATATAGAACAGAAATGAAATTCGTTCCTGATTTAAAATCTACACAAGCAACAACCCCTAAAATACAAAGCACCAAAGCACATATTTTCTGAACGGTTAATTTCTCTTTTAAAACGAAGATTGCCAAAAGAATGGTGCATACCGAGTTAGAAGAAAAGATGATGGCAATAAGCGCAGGAGAATCTGCCACTTTTACCGCAACCTGCAAAAGCGTCATACTGACGCAGATACATAAAATACCTAAAAATGCGAGCATCCCATAATCTTTTCCGCCGAGTTTCACATTTTGTTGTTTCATCTTGTAAATCGCAAATGGAAGCAAAATCACACCGCCGATTAAATAACGAATACATGTCATCGCCATCGGAGAAACATCGCCTGCGATGAGTTTTGAGACCGGTTCAAGCGTCGTAAATAAAACTGCTGTGATTAGGATATACAGAAAACTATTTTTCACCTGCGTCACTTCCCCTTTGTTCTTTTAACATCTTTTATATAAATCGTTGAATCTTTTAAACTTTTCCTGATTGATGGCGTAAAGTTGCTCTTTCGTTACGCGGAACTGCCAGTTTCCATCCGCTTTTCCGGGGATATTTAATCTGGTATCGGAGCCATATCCCAAAAGGTCCTGAATCGGCAAGATTAAGAGTCCTGCGTGACTGGAAAACATCGTGCGAAGAATGGAATCGTAGCCTGCTTCCCAGTTGGAATCTGTGTATCCACAATATTCAAGCATTCTTCTTCTGTTATAGGCATCCAGTTCCCAAAGATAACCTAAAAGCGTATTATTATCATGCGTGCCCGTGTAGGCAACAGAATTGTTCTCATAATGATGCGGAAGATGTGGCGTATCACCTTCGTTTATAAATGCAAACTGGAACACGCGCATACCGGGAAATCCGCTTTCCTTTACCAAATCGATGACTTCTTTTGTGATGTCCCCTAAATCTTCTGCAATCACAAAATTTTCTCCTTGAATCGCATGGATTTTTCGGATTAATTCCATACCGGGTCCCTTTTTCCATTCGCCTTCTCTTGCGGTTTCGGCGCCACCGGGTACTGCCCAGTAGGATTCTAAGCCACGGAAGTGGTCAATACGCACGCCGTCAAACATGGAGAACATGTGCTTCATTCTGTCCTGCCACCATTTGTAGTCATCTTCTTTCATTTTATCCCAGTCATAGATGGGGTTTCCCCAAAGCTGACCGTCTGCGCAGAAATAGTCCGGCGGAACGCCTGCCACGCACTTCGGGCGGTTTTCTTCATCAAGTGAAAACAGTTCCTTGTTGCTCCAAACGTCTGCACTGTCTAAAGACACATAAATCGGCACATCTCCGATGATTTTCACGCCTTTTTCGTTTGCGTACTTTTTGATTTCTGCCCACTGCCTAAAAAACTTATACTGAATAAATTTCCACGTAAAGAGCACTTTTTCATCATACGCTTCATTTTTCCAAGAAAACCATGGAGCCTGATCATTTGCCGCCTTTAGCGCCATGAACTTACAAAACAAGGACAAATACGGATTTTGTTCAATATAATTTTCGATTTCCTCGCGATTTTTTGCGCGCTCTGCTGCTTTTGCCAAAACTCCAACTCTCGTGTGATACAGGCGCATGTATTCTGCGCTATAGGGCGTTTGCTGTTTTTGGGATTCAAGTTCTTCGTTGGTAAGTAACCCCTCATCACGCAAGGTCTCTAAATCCACAAAATACGGATTCCCGCCAAAGGCAGAATAGGACTGATAAGGAGAGTTACACGCATCCACCAAGCCAAACGGCAAAACCTGCCAATAGGTAAAACCCATGCCCTTCAAAAAATCTATAAATTCTTTTGCATTTTTCCCAAAACTTCCAATGGAATATTCGCCCGGAAGTGAAGAAACATGCATTAAAATTCCACTTTTACGTTCCAAGTTTTCATACCTTTCTGCTTCTATTTACACAAATTGCTCCCCTGAGTGATTCTCTCACGGGAGCAATTTTTTACTTTTGATATACGAGCGATACCCAGCCACCTTGCTCTGCTTCGCCAATCAAGGTAAGACCGGCTGTTTCATAGGCAGCTAAAACATCTTCTTTTCTGTCGTCAATGATGCCGGATGTGATTAAGATTGCGCCATCTTTTAAAAATTCAGGCACAATCGGTTTTAAACCGATAATGACATCTGCCACGATATTTGCCAAAACCACATCATACGCTTTGTCTGAAATGGATGCTTTTAAATCTTCATCCGTTAAAATATTTCCTGCAAATGTACGATATTTATTAAGGGCAATCTGATTTCTTTCTGCATTTTTCACTGCAATTTCTACTGCATTGGGATCAATATCTACTGCCGTTGCATCGCTTGCACCTAAAAGCAGTGCGATAATTGACAAAATACCACTTCCGCACCCAAGATCTAAAACAGACATACCGGGCTTAAGGTATTTTTCTAAAGCCATAATGCAAAGTTGTGTTGTGTGATGCGAGCCTGTCCCAAAGCTCATACCGGGATTTACGGTAAACACTGTACGGTCTGTGGGGGATCTGAGCGTTTCCCACTCAGGCAGAATCAAGATTTTATCACCGACATTCAAAGGTTTAAAATACTGCTTCCAGTTTTCTGCCCAGTCTTCTTCTTTCATACCGTTTGCAGTAACTTCCAGCGTGCCGTATTCGTTTTCTTCGTCCTGTGCCGCCAAAGTGGAAAGACCTTCTAACACCTGTGCACGCATATCTGCGCCGCAAGCATTGTCGGTTACATAAAAGCGCACAAACGTTCCACTTTCGTGTGCCGCCATCAAATCATCGTCAACATAATCCCACTTGTCGTGGTTATTTTCTAAAAAGTTATGAAAGTCTAAAGCATCGTCGATTTCCATACCGGTTACGCCTGCTTCCATCAGCACTGCACAAACCGGCTCAATACCTTCTGTTGTTGTTGAAATGGAAAGTTGAATCCAGTCCATTATGCCCCTCCTATTTTTATGCCATATTGAGCATCTGACTTACCACGTCATACATTTCTTCTTTTTCGCAAGTTGTTCTGAAGATTACAGGTTTTGTTTCAAGCTCTGCTAAAGATTTCGGGATGTTCATTTCGCCTGCTTCAGAAAGTTCCGTGAGCATTTCAAATTCGTTTTTGGATGTAATTTCACCCTTAACTGCACGAAGTACGCTATCTGAGAATTTAAACGGACTTGCGGTAGATACAATCACGGTTTTTGTTGCATCTTGCGTGTCTTTTACATAGTTATTATATACGCGTTTTGCAACAGCGGTGTGTGTATCCATCACATAGCCGTATTCTTTAAATACTGCCGCGATTTCATCTTTTGTTTCGTTATCATCACAAAAACCTGCATAAAACGCATCTGAAACTTCTTTTTTTACATCTTCTGTTACTTCATATTTCCCGTCTGCCTTTAAAGCACCCATCCAAGCGGAAACCTTTTTATCGTCTTCTGTGATTAAATATAAAAGGCGCTCTAAGTTGCTGGAAATTAAAATATCCATCGAAGGAGATGTGGTTGTTTTAAACGCACGGTTTTTATCATACACACCCGTGTTGATAAAATCTGTCAGTACGTTATTTTCATTTGAAGCACAGATGAGTTTATTTACCGGAAGTCCCATCAGTTTTGCATAATAGCCTGCTAAGATGTTACCAAAGTTTCCGGTGGGAACAACGAAATTGATTCTATCGCCCAATGTGATTTCGCCACTTTTAACCAGATTTGCATAAGCGGAGAAATAATATCCAATCTGCGGAACGAGTCTACCCCAGTTGATAGAGTTTGCACTGGAGAGTAAAAAGTCATTTCTTTCTAAAAGTTCTTTATATTCTTCATCGGTAAAAATCATCTTAACGCCGCTTTGCGCATCGTCAAAGTTTCCGTTTACCGCTGCCACGTCTACATTGTTACCTTCCTGCGTAATCATCTGGCGTTTCTGAATATCGCTTACGCCATTTGCCGGATAAAATACAATGATTCTTGTTCCGGGAACATCTTTAAAGCCCTCTAAAGCCGCTTTTCCGGTATCGCCCGATGTTGCAACTAAAATTACAATTTCTTTTGTTTCACCCGTCTTTTTGATGGATGTTGTAAGAAGATGCGGCAAAATCTGAAGCGCCATATCTTTAAATGCACAAGTCGGACCGTGCCACAATTCTAAAAAGTATGCCTGGTCATTTAATTTATAAACAGGTGCGATTGCGTCTGTTTCAAATTTTTCACGCGTATATGCGCCATTGACACAACGAATCACTTCATCTAATGTAAAATCTGTTAAGAAGCGGCTCAAAATATTGATGGCACGCTCCTGATAAGACATATTCGTGAGTTCACCGATTTCTTTAATTGTCAGCTGCGGAACGCTTTCCGGCAAAAATAAGCCGCCTTCCGGAGAAAGGCCTGTTTTGATTGCCATTGCGGATTCCA
>JAZRET010000046.1:0-1209 GCA_045660945.1 Congzhengia sp. | reverse complement strand
GCAAAAAATTCTCGCGAACTTTTCAAAGATGTTTTTCCGTATCTTATGCTTGGAGCGGGAATTGGAGCATTTATTCACGGCGTGATTCCTGAAGAATTTTTAACAAATTTTGCAGGAGTGAATAATTTTTTTGCGATACCGATTGCGGCTGTGATTGGTATTCCGATGTATATTCGTACTGAAACGATGATACCTGTTGCGGCAATTTTGATGTCGAAAGGCGTTGCACCCGGCGTTGTGATTGCGTTGATAATTGGCGGAGCAGGAGCGAGTTTGCCTGAACTTTCACTTTTAAATTCGATTTTCAAGAAAAAAATGATTTTTGCGTTTGTGGCGTGCGTATTTTTTGTGGCGATAACTGCAGGTTGCATTTTCAATTTTGTTTTGTAAAATTTTTGGAAAAAAATTAAATCTCTTGCAGAAAAAGTTTGCAGGAGATTTTTTTTGTGATATAATTTTAAAAAATTTGCGGAGGTGAGAAGGTGTACAATTTTAGCGAGGATTATACTTGCACGATGAAAGTTGATGTAAATTTGAATCGCGACGGAAATATTCAGCAGGAAGGCGAAATGGTCGGCGGTAAAAAAACATTGACATTCAGCGGAGTAATCAGCACGGTAACGGCGGCGGAAACAGTGAATGATGAAGGCAGTCCTGCGATTCACAATGGAATTAGCGGATTGATGTGGCTGTTTACCGGACGCGACGATAATTTTGATCCGCTGACGATTAAAAAAATTTCAAAATCGGAGGTAGATTATGAGTAGTGCGACATTGACAGTAAATTTTGCATTTGCTGACGCGATGGCGAAAAGTTATGCAGTCGGACCTTTCTCGGTAAATTCCGACGCGGTGAGCAATTTCAAAGACAGATTGAGAAATTTTAATAAAGTTGACGCGACGGAGCAGAAAAAAATTACAAATTTGGAAAATTTTTTGAGTTCGGAGAATGGAGCGGCATTGACAGGAATTAAATCAGCGACAATCACAGTTTCGCAAACAACGCGAATTTATGACGCGGCGACTTACGGAGGATAATTATGAGCGTAAAACTTCAGATAAATATGTTGGACGCGAACAACAACGCGATTAAAGAAAATATCGGCTATGTAAATCCTTCAGCGACGGACGCGCAACTTTATGAACTTGCGACGAAATTTTGCGATTTGACTTCAAACAGCTTTGTGAGCGTCGATAAAATTGTGACGA
>JAZRET010000045.1:0-3605 GCA_045660945.1 Congzhengia sp. | reverse complement strand
AAATCAGGAAAAACTTCCAGGTTGCTACTATCACAGAACAGCAGAAAACGACGTAGCACGTGTAGAAGACAGAACCTTTATCTGTACTCCTACAAAAGAAGAAGCAGGCCCTGTAAATAACTGGATGGATCCCGCTGAAATGTATGCTAAACTCCACGCACTCTACAAAGGTTCCATGGCAGGAAGAACCATGTATGTAATTCCTTATTCCATGGGTCCGGTTGGATCTCCGTTCTCTAAAATCGGTATTGAATTAACCGACAGTATCTACGTTGTATTAAACATGGCTATCATGACAAGAATCGGTAAAGCCGTTATCGACCAGCTCGGCGATAGCAGCGATTTCGTAAAATGTCTCCATGCGAAAAAAGACGTAAATCCTGACGAAAGATATATTGTTCATTTTCCACAGGATTCTACCATTATGTCCATTAACTCTGCATACGGCGGTAATGTATTATTAGGCAAAAAATGTTTTGCACTCCGTATCGCATCTTACCTTGGCAGAAACGAAGGCTGGATGGCAGAACATATGCTCATCTTAGGTTTAGAAAATCCCGACGGCGAAGTAAAATACATTTGTGCTGCATTCCCGTCTGCTTGCGGTAAAACAAACCTTGCTATGCTGATTCCGCCGGAATACTTAAAGAATCAGGGTTATAAAGTTTGGACGGTTGGTGACGACATTGCTTGGCTCAGAATCGGTCCTGACGGTAGACTCTACGCAATCAACCCTGAATCCGGTTTCTTTGGCGTTGCTCCGGGTACCAGCGTAAAAACAAACTTCAATGCATTAGAATCCACAAAGAAAGGCACAATCTTCACAAACGTTGCCATCAACAACGATGATAACACAGTTTGGTGGGAAGGCCTTGATAAGAATCGTCCGGAAAACTGCACAGAGTGGACCGGAAAACAGGTTAACGGCAAGACTTTTGAAGGAAAACTTGCGCATCCCAACTCAAGATTTACAGCACCGGCTAAAAACTGTCCTTGCATTTCTTCTGAATTTGAAAATCCGCAGGGTGTTCCGGTATCTGCAATCGTATTCGGCGGCAGACGTGCAAAAACAGCTCCGCTCGTATACCAGGCAAGAGATTGGAATCACGGTGTATTTGTTGGTGCAACCATGGCTTCTGAAACAACCGCAGCAGCTGCAGGTGCAGTTGGCGTTGTAAGACGTGATCCTATGGCTATGAAACCGTTCGTTGGTTACAACATGGCAGACTACTTTGCACACTGGATTAAGATGGGTGCAAAAATGGATGCTGATAAAGCTCCGAAAATCTTCCACGTTAACTGGTTCAGACAGGACGAAAACGGCAACTTCATGTGGCCGGGATTCGGTGACAACATGCGCGTTCTTTTATGGATTTTAGACAGATGCGCAGGTAAGAAAGATGCAGTAGAAAGTGCAATCGGTTATCTTCCGAAGAAAGAAGACATCGACGTTACAAATCTTGATTTAGACGATGCTACTTTAGAAGAACTCTTAACCGTTGATAAAGCAGTATGGCTTGAAGATGTTGCTGACACAGAAAAATATTTTGCTCAGTTCGGCGACAAACTCCCTGCTGAAATCAAAGCAGAACTGGAAAACTTGAAGAAAAATCTTGCATAATTAATGTCTTAAGACAAAAGAGCCTCAGGACAAATGAGGCTCTTTTCTTTTTTAGGAAGTGAATAAAATGCCACAAAAAATTGTAGACTTTCACGCACACGCATTCGACGAAAAAATTGCCGTGAAAGCAACAGAAAATTTGCATAAATACTACGGAATCAAGCCTGCAGCGGATGGAAGATATGAAAATCTCCTAAAAAGCGCGAAAAAGAGCAGTGTAGATAAGTTGGTTGTCTGCGCAACTGCAACAAAACCGCAGCAAGTACAAATGATTAATACATACGTTTCCGGACTTCAAAACGAAAACGTCATCGGGTTTGGAACGCTTCATTGTGATTATGACGAAATCAGCGCAGAACTTGACCGTATGGAAAGTTTAAACCTTTCCGGCATCAAATTTCACCCGATTTTTCAAAAGTTCAAAATCGACGATGATAAAGCGATGAGAATGTTTGAAAAAATCGGAACCCGTTTTCCTGTTTTGATTCATATGGGGGACAAAAATGAAGACGGAACAACGCCGGAACGCTTATGGAACGTAATGAAAGAACTTCCCGACATCACCTTTATTGCGGCGCATTTAGGCGGTTACGGTGAATGGGAAGCAGTAAAGAAATTCTTAATCGGAAAAAATCTTTATTTTGATACGTCAAGTTCTGTTCGTTTCATGGAGCCCGAAATGGCAAAAGATTTGATTTTGGCGCATGGAACGGATAAAATTTTATTTGGAACGGATTATCCGCTTTCTGATCACGCATACGAAATGAACGTTTTGAAAAAACTAAAATTAAATCAAGAAGATTATGAAAAAATTTATTGGCAAAACGCCTATAAATTATTAAATTTAGAATAAAGAATACAAAACTGTTAAAATGTATCGGGCATAATTTTGTTTTTCCGACAAAAATTAAAATCAGTAAATATCAATCAAGGTATTTCATTTTAATTTTGGAGGTGTAATTTATGAAAAAGAGTCCGATATTTCTTTTAACGGTTTTATTTTTGTTCGTTTTTTCGCCTTGTATTTTTGCCGAACCTCTCATTGCAGGAGACTTTACAAAGGTCACGCCTAAAGACACAACGCTTATGTTTTCCGCGGAGGATTTTATCAGAAATTCTACGCCGCCTGACGGCGCAAGTCTCAAAAATGTGAGATTTGAACAGATTACAAATGAAGGAAGCGGTAAGCTCTTAATTGGAAAAAATGCGCTCAGAAAGGGTAGTACCGTTTCTGTAGATGATTTAAACAGACTTTCTTTTGTACCGAAAGTAGGTTTTGAAGGAGAGGCGATTTTCACCTGGACTGCCATATACACAAAAGGTCAATCTCCTTTTCCGGGAGCAGTAATCATTACAGTTGGTTCAGGCAATGGAACGTCATCAGAAATCTTAAAAACAGAAGAGAGCGAAAAACCTAAACAAGAACCAAAAAAAACCAAGGCCCCGCAAGAGGATGACAGTAAAAATAAAACAGTAAAAAAAGAAACTTCGTCCAAAAAGAACGAAACGAAGAAAACGTCAACACAAGTGCCAAAAACCGCACAGAAAGAAAGTAAAAAAAGTAGCGGCTTAAAGCCGTTACGCTATGAAGATATGCTCACACATTGGGGAGCATATTCTGCAGGAATGTTAGGTGCGCGCGGATATGTTATCGGAGAAGACTACGGAAACCTATTTTATTTTCGCCCTGATGAAAATATTACACGATTTGAGTTTGTTTTGATGGTGAATGCAATTTTTGGCGTAAAACCGGATGATGATAGCCTAAGTCACAATCCGTTTTCTGATAAAAATGCGCCGTCTTATATGATGCGTGTCGGAAGTGCGGCACATGAATATGATATCATTGAGGGAAATCAAGGAACAGACGGAAAACTCTATTTTTATCCAAACGCCGCCATTACAAGAGCCGAGGCAATTACCATCATTGATTACGCGCTCAGACTCGATTCACACGGTGTAAAGCAAGCAGACTTTACAGATT
>JAZRET010000044.1:0-1701 GCA_045660945.1 Congzhengia sp. | reverse complement strand
CCGGGCGGAGAAGTGTGGAAACTGGAAAATGAACTGTATCCGCTGGTAGAGCGTTGTATGAAGATTTTTTCGGATAACCCGCTCTTTTTCCTGATTAATTCCTACACGACAGGACTTCAGCCAATGGTGCTTTCCGATATTTTAAAACTGCAGGTGGCAAAAAAATATAAAGGCACTGTGGCAGCGGAAGAAATTGGGCTTCCGGTAGAAAACAGCGAACTGCTTCTTCCTTGCGGCGCATCGGGCCGTTGGTGGGCAGAGTAAAGGAGTGTTTTAAATATGCTTACAAATCAGAAAGTGTTAGTAGTAGACGACGATAAAAATATTTGCGAACTCATTCGTCTTTATCTTGAAAAAGAGGGGTTTGAAGTTGTGATTGCAAACGATGGACAAGCAGCAATTGAGTTATTCAAAGAAAGCACCCCATCTGTTGTTGTGCTCGATGTGATGATGCCGAAAATGGACGGGTTTCAGGTTTGCCGTGAAATCCGCAGAGTGAGTAACATTCCGATCATTATGCTCACGGCAAAGGGTGAAACCTTTGATAAAGTGTTGGGATTAGAACTCGGTGCAGATGACTATATGGTAAAACCGTTTGAAAACAAAGAGTTAGTAGCGAGAATCAAGGCGGTTTTAAGAAGATATGACCCGAAAGACAATACGGATAAAGAAGTGGTTTACCCGAATATCGTAATAAACCTTACGAATTACGAACTGAAAATCAATGGAAATGCCATCGATATTCCGCCGAAAGAATTAGAACTTTTATACTATTTGGCAACCAATCCCAACAAGGTATTTACCCGGGAACAATTACTAGAAACCGTTTGGGGATTTGATTATTTCGGCGATTCCAGAACGGTAGATGTGCACGTAAAACGTTTGCGTGAAAAGCTAGAACTTGCAGGCGAAAACGTAAACTGGCAGGTGAAGACCGTCTGGGGCGTTGGCTATAAATTTGAGGTGAAATAAGTTAGCGTGAAAAAGTTTAAAAACAAAAGTATTTTCCGGCAGATGTTTACTGTTACGGTGACACTCTTTTTTATCAGTTTCATCGTGATGGGGGCATTGATGTTTGGGTTTACAGGAAAATACTTAACTTCAAGGCGTGAAAAAGAATTAAATCATATTGCAAAACAGGTGATTGACACCACGGTATATGCAGGAGTCAACCGCGGTTTTTCTCCGGAACTGTATGCGTTAAACATCAACGCAATTGCGCACTCGACCGGAACCGAACTTTTTGTCGTTGATGCAAATGGCGAAATGATTATCACAAGCGTAGAAGGTTTTGCCGGTAAAATCCGCAAAATTTTCACTAAGGGTGTTTTGTCCGGACGTGATTTGGTGTTCCACGGGAATTTGGGGGGCGTATTTGACACAGATATGCTCACTGTAGCGCGTGCGATTGAGTATCATGATCAGGTAATCGGAGCTGTACTTGTCAGCATACCAACGCCGGAAATCACAGGAATGCGAGCAGAAATCATCCGTATTTTGATTTTTAATATGCTGTTTGTTATGATTGTGGCGGCGATTATGATGTACGTGCTTTCAAAACGAACAATGAAGTCGCTTAGAGAATTAAATGAAGCGGCCAAAAGCATTGCAAACGGTGATTTAAAGAAACGTGTTTCGGTAGATGCCAGTATGGAAGTCACGGAACTTTGTGATACATTTAACCAAATGGCAGAATCTATT
>JAZRET010000043.1:0-3621 GCA_045660945.1 Congzhengia sp. | reverse complement strand
AGACCTGCCCAATCCTGAGCCTTATGCGGTATCCATTTGTTTTTATCAAGAATTTGTAAGTGGCCGCGCAACAAAGAAAATCGCGGAGAGCTTTTGCGCGCCGGAGTTGGGGGAAAATCCACCCGAAAAACATATTGCACTTCCTGATTTTAATGATGGAGAAGATGGCATCACCAAAAAAAATGTCAAAAAAGACGAAACCGTTCAAGTGAAACATGTAAGCGCAATCGAAGGTTTTATCAGGTGTCTTGAAAAAAAAGAAGAGGTCGGACTTCACATTGTCTCCTACAAAGAAGATGAAGACGGAAAAACTATCTTTGAAGAATGGTTTTATATTGAAAGCAGTAACGGAAAAGGCTATCTTTATGAATATGTTCCGGATAAAAACGGCACATACACTTACAAAAATAACCCGACTGTTTTTGTAGGGATTACAAAGGAAATCTCAGAAAAAGCAGAGACAACAACCTATCGTCTTCAGTTAAATAAAAAAGATACAAAGCGGCTTTTTGAACTTCCTGCAGATCTTTACCGTGACCATGCGGACATGTTAGTTTCATTAAAGTCTGATAACATCACAGAAGAGATGATTTTAAAAATTTTAGAGTTGGGAAAACCCGGTGGTGCTTTGGAAGGTCTGGTAGTTGAAATAAAAGATGGTATTGTAACGTTAAAACCAAAAGACTTAAAAGCATTTGACAGAGAACTGTTTTTTAAAGATGCAGCTGTTATTTTTGCTTTGACCGATGCCGTAAAGCAAGTGGTAGTGGAAGGTCCAAAGGGAGAAAAATACGTTTTAACCAGAGAAGAAGTTTTAAAGGTGATTGGTGAATCGGCTGAGAATGCGGCAGATTCGCCGGAAGATTTTGTGAATTTCACAGAAGAAATCAAGCATGTGGAACCGGAGAAAAAGGAACAAACCGTGAAAGGTGACGGCTATGCTGATGGAGCGGTTGTTTATTCCGGAACAGTCTATATTTCCTCCGGTATGATGGTAACGCACCCGAGAACCGGAGAGCGTGTTGCAATAGGGCCTTATGCAGAGGCGCACGGATATGGGCATGTGTTAGACAAACCGATTCAGTGCACCATCCGCAAAAAAGGGAACGTTTATGTTGCAACAGCAACCTGCGGGGGTGCAGTTGTTGCATCTACCACGCTTTCCTCGGAAGCAGAGGTAAGAAGTGCAATTAGTACGATTCAGGCGTATTCATAAACCCAAAAGACCGTGACAAAGTTATTTGCCACGGTCTTTTTTGCATTTACAGTCATTCTTTTTTGGAGGAGGAGGTTTCGGTGCACAAAAGCACGAAAGTTCCTCGCGTTCTATTCTGTCTATAATGCAAAGAAGTTTTTTTAAAGAACAACATTTGATGCCAAACATAAAAACACCTCTTTTTTATTGGAGTCAGCATCTTCTAATACAGAATATGTGTTTTGAGCAGTTTTTTTTACAAAAATATATTTTTTTTGTGATTATCCGTTGCAAATTAACGAAAAGTGTGGTATGATATATAAAATGTTATAATTGTGTAAATTATTAAAATGCATGCAGGAGAAAAAAGATGAAAGATAAATGGTATATTCCTGTCTTGCTGTTTGTAATATTAGTTGTTTCTTATATCGTCAGAGGCTTTTTTGTGACACGTATCGAGCTGGAAATGCTTCAGACGGATCGCATTGAAGAATACACAAAAGCTGTGGGCGTTTTGATGAAAGATGAACATCCCGGTTCTGTTCCCGTTACCGGCATCACGGAAGTTTTGGTGCAGGATGGAGAACGTGTGGCAAACGGCGAAGTGATTGCAACTGTTTATGAAGGTAAGGCTGATGCGGCAACGAAAAATAAGCTTGCCGATATCAATAAAAAGATTTCCGCAATGGAAGATAGCCGAATGGGCGAAGCTGTGTTTATCAATGATGCAACAAAAATTGAGACCGAAATCGCAGCTTGTGTGGATGAGGTAATTGCAAAAGCTTCTATGGGCAATTTTGAGGCACTTTCACAGTATAAATACAAACTTTCCATTATGGCAGACCAAAAGGTTGTTGCAAAAGGGGAAAAAGAAGGGTTTTCCAATGATTTGGTACAGCTTCGTGCCGAAAAATCGATGATAGAAAGTAAGCTTGGCCGGATAGATAAAGCAGTGATGGCAGGCAGTCCCGGTATCTTTATCGAGGGACATGATGGGTTTGAAAAAGATCTTACCATGGAATCGGCGCTTTCTATGACGCCGGATCGCGTAAATGAAATCATTTCAAAAGAGAAGAAGGACGACTTAGTTGTAACGGATGGTTCTGTTTATCGCTATAAAATTGTGCAGAATTATAATTATTGCGTTGCGATGAATATTGCGCCTGAATATCTTAAAAACTTAGAGATTGGCGATAGTATTGAAATTCGTTTTTCGGACTTTTCCGCAGAAAACGTTCCCGCAACGATTAAGCACATTTCTTCGCCTGACAAAAAGGGCGACTGTGCGGTGGTGGTAGAAGTCTTTCGGCACATTGAAGGACTTTTGGAACGTCGTGTTGTGAATGTGGATTTTGTCAGAAAGAGTGTAGAAGGCTATAAAGTTTCCATTGAACACCTGCATACTGTGGATAACGCGGTGGGGCTTTATGTCAAACGTGGCGCGGTTATGAAGTTTATTCCCGTAAATGTAATTTACAGTACAGAAACGGAAGCAATCGTCGCTTCTGCAGGAAATGAATCTCCCATCAAAGCATATGATGAGGTGGTAACAAAAGCGCCGGTGTATGAAAACGGCAGAGTCATTGTGTCGCAATAAAAAGGAGCAATAGAAACAATGATTAAAGATAACGCAAAAAGAATTTTAAATGATATTTATGAAACTGCTATAAAAGCGGGCAGAAATCCGGACGAAATCACGCTCGTTGGTGTGACGAAAACGGTAACTGCAAAAGAAGCAAAAGAACTGATGGATGCAGGTGTTTCTACTTTGGGTGAAAACCGCGTTCAGAGTTTACTTGATAAATACGAAACGTTGGGAAATGAACCCACGTGGCATTTAATCGGTCATCTTCAAACCAACAAGGTAAAATATATCGCCGATAAAGTTACGATGATTCACTCAGTGGAAAGTTTGAAGCTGGCAGAAGAAATAGACCGCCAGTTTGGAAAGCATGGAAGACGCGCTGAAATTTTGATTCAGGTAAACATTTCCGGTGAGGAGTCGAAGTTCGGTGTTACGCCGGAAGAAGCGTATCTTTTGGCGGAACAAATGGCAGGATTTAAAAACCTGACGGTGAGCGGGTTAATGACCATGGCGCCGCTTATCGCCACGCCGAAAGAAACACGTGAGGTTTTTGCCGGTTTACAGAAATTATCAGTTGACATTGGTGCAAAAAAATATGATAATGTTAATATGAGACATTTGTCGATGGGAATGAGTGGCGATTACAAAGCAGCAATCTTTGAAGGCGCAACCTTGGTTCGTATCGGCAGTGCGCTCTTTGCATAAGCAAATTAAAGAAAGTTACATAGGAGGAAAACAAATGAACACAATTAACAAAATGCTGAAATGGATGGGTATTGCAGAGGACGAAGAGGAATACATGGAAGAAGTTGAAGCGGCAGAAGAAGCTGAAGCAGGAAGA
>JAZRET010000042.1:0-1788 GCA_045660945.1 Congzhengia sp. | reverse complement strand
GACCACGCGCATTTCCGAACTGAAATCCGGCGGGTTCAAGATCCGCCAGCGCACCGAAAGCGGTCTGAACCGCTATGGCAAGCCCGTCACCTACAACCGCTATTGGTTGATCGAGGGCAAGATAAACAAGGCGGGGAGCGTGATTGTATGAGACTAATTAACGCTGATTCGTTAATCAGTAGTATTTGCGGCGAAAAGTGCGGATGCGAACCGGACGAATGCGGTCTTGAAGAAGGCTGTTGCGATGCCGTTAAGGCGATTAAAAACCATCCGACTTACAGAAATAGAGTTTACTGCTTCGAGTGCGCTTTCTGGGAAGGGCGGCGCGACGACGGCATGATAGAGAACGGAAAGGAAAAACGGTGCGCCTTACTGTCAGAGATGATGGGCGGAAAAGTTGAGACATTGCCGAATCATACTTGCCAACACGTGGTGATAGCAAAGGAGTTTGAATGCAAATGACGATTGCCGACGCGCCTTGGGTGCGCGAAGCGGAGCGCACCGGGTTTAGCCGTTATGGGTGGTTCAACGCGCCGCAGGACGAATGTGACGCGACCAGCTGCGACAGATGCGGCAGTCTGATCTACCTCGGCAACGATTACTTCGACCTTGACGGCGAACATCTGTGCGAGGACTGCATGGACGCGCTGGAGCGCAAGTGGAGAAGGCGGTGGGGCGAATGAAAGACGGCGAGGTGCTGTTCTACGAAACCCTGTCCGTAGACATCCACTTCCCCGAAGGTCATGTCTGCTGCAAGTATTGCCCACTGCTGGAAACGTATTCACGCGACCAGTGCAGACGAACCGGGGAGTATATCTTTAACATTCACGCGACGGGCTTTGATTGCCCGTTATACGAAAAGGGAGAGATGAATGAACAATAAACAAATTTGCCCTAGATGCAAAACAGAGATTGCAAAAGACTTCAGATTCTGCCCACATTGCGGAATGCGTGTTGGTGACACGCGAGCGACATTCAGCAATCTTGAGTGGTATGCGGCATCTGAAAACAACATGGTCGAGTTTAGCAAAGTGTGGAGCGACCTTGTAAAAGGCGAAGCAAAAGACGCGCTTCAATTTCTCGCAGAAAAGCACTGCGTCGAACATAAGTACGGTATCCTTGCGACGTTCAGAGACTGGTGGGCGAATGATTCGTTCTACGCCAGAGCCACCACTGTCGCAAGAGACAAATTCAAAACAAAATGGGTTTCGCCGGAAGAACTGCGCGAGATGCTAAAGCGGACAAAATACGATAAAACCGGAGAAGTTTTTTATTCCGAAATCTCGTGGACGGTTCAGATGAAAACTATACAAAACAAAGCAGATCTATCAAACATCGACGGAAGGTTTTTTGAGACAGAGCGCGAAGTAACGACCGCTATCGCTGATATAGACTCTGGAAACTCGCAGGAAAGATTTGATGTACCAAACGGCGCTTACTTGTATGACTCCTTCAGAGAAAGACAGCGCGCAAGGAGGAAAAATGAACAATCTTGACATTTACGAAGCCAGCCGCGCCGTTCCGAAAGAAGCGCAGAAGTCGTTTGATAACGGACGATTTCGCGGAACGGACATCAACCCCATGTGGCGTATCAAGAAGCTGACCGAGATGTTCGGGGCTTGCGGCGTGGGGTGGTACTACGACGTTATCAGCGAACGCGC
Organism: Congzhengia sp.; assembly: GCA_045660945.1. Classification (GTDB taxonomy): domain Bacteria; phylum Bacillota; class Clostridia; order UBA1381; family UBA9506; genus Congzhengia. Next base: position 127 of record JAZRET010000042.1, on the reverse strand, counting down.
CGAACAGCACGGTAACGTGACCATCGCGGTGGTTGACCTCAACCTGTATATCAAGGTCGATGGCGAATGGTCAAAGCCCATCTACGGCACAGGCGGCAATACCATCGTGACGGCAAAAGGCGCGGTG
>JAZRET010000041.1:0-9386 GCA_045660945.1 Congzhengia sp. | reverse complement strand
TTCTTCTTTCTTTTCTTCTTGTGGTTCTGGTGTTGCCATTATCACTCTATTCACCATAATTGGTCGTCTATTAATTTTTGTTTTTACATATCGTGAAACAAATTTTTGAGTTGCATATCGCAAGTCTATCTGGTCTGACATTTGTTGTTCCAAATGTACTTGTGATGCTCCAATTCTTTCTTTTTGATACATATGAACCTTCATATTTTTTTCAAGATGGTCCGCTGTACGGCCGTATGAATAATAATGTCTATTATTAAATTCAATTACACCGATATAATTGCCACTTGGGGCCATTGTCCATTTTGCATACATTTTTAACTCCTTTTTGTTTTGTATACTTTTCCGTTACTTATATAACCAACATTTCTTTTAATTTGATAAACTTTTTGTATTTGTCCGTTCTTTATATTTTCATATTGCTCCTTTAGTTTCTTTCTTCTGTATGTTTTTCCTGTTTCAGTGCTTGTTATTAAAAAATAGTTCCCTTTCATTTCCATTCCTCAATTTGTGCATTTATTTCTTCTATTAAGTTTTCTTCTTCTGGTGTTTCTGTTATGCAATAATCTACCATTTCTTTCATTGCGCTCATTACTTGTTTTATATTTTTATACCCTTGTGATGATGCGTATGCTGTGAAATTAAGTATAAGTCCTGTCGCTAATGCGGCATATGAGTCTTTCCCTTCTATCTTTAATGCATCTGCATATTCAATTCCCATTTGTTTTATTGTTGCATACATATTCTCTACTTCTTTTTTGTCATAATTTGATTTTTCACAATAACTTTCGAGATATGATTTTTCCCAATCCCTGTCTACAGTTAAACCGTCATTTTTGTTATTAAACTGTTCCAGTTTTATATGGTTTACTATTTTGTCTTTTTCAATTTCTGTTTTTTTATCTACTCTACCATATTTGTCTTCTAAATTCCAATCGTCTAAATCATCGTAATCATCCCAGTCATAACTGTTGTAACTTTTTCCGCAATAACTTGTTCCTGTTTTTGATGTATATAAGTATCTTGTTGCCGATATATATCCTCCGTTTGAGAATTTATATCCTTTATATTTTTTATCCATCTTCCAATCTTCTTCGCAAAGATGCATAATTTTTCCAGTTTCTAAATCCATAATCGCGCAACGAGACCCATTTGTTGCCAAATCTAATAACAGTTTATTATTTTCGCACCATTTAAATTTTTTGTCTGCGATGGTTGCTGCAAAAAATGTTTCTGAATCCGTTTTGTCTGGAAAAGGAATGATGTTAAATGTTCCATTATGCGCAAATCCTAAATTTTTTGATATAAACGGATGTGTATTTTCTGGTTTTACACTTCCGTGTGTCGCAATTCTTGTGTGCATAATATACGAGATTCCTTTTTTGTTTACCGCTTTTGCTGCTGTTAAAAATTCATCTCTTTTCATCATTCCTTTTTTAAGCACCGCTTTCTTTCCATCGTGATATAATATACCACCTCCATCAGGATTATTTGTCCATATTATGTCAAATATTTCTTCTGGCAGCGGTGCTGCGTTTTTTTCTTTTGTTATAATGATACACATTTATTACTCCTTTAGTTCATCATTATTACTTTTATGTAATTGTCGTTTTGTAATGCGTCTAATGAATATTCTAATAATTCATCGTTTCCTAAAACTTCAATTTCATATCTTTTTCTTTTTGTTTTATTTCTGTATACTATTATTTTGAATTTGTGTTCTTCATCCATTGTCGTTTCCTTCTATTATGTTTAATACTCTTTCTATTTCTGGTGGTCTCGGTACTTCAACGTGTATGTATTGAGGCCGGTTGTTTCAAAACTCGTATTCTTCATCTTCTTCACTTGATTCTTCTTCATCATTTTCTTCTTCTTCTTCTATCCAACTGTATTCTCCTGCTTCTCTTTTAATGTAATTTTCAAGTCTTGTGTTTAATGCTTCTATTGTAGCAGCATCATTTATATTTATTGTTCTTTCTGGTTCTTTTTCAAAAAGTTCTTTTATTTTTTCTTTTAGTTCTTTTGTTGCTCCTTTGTAACTTTTTAGCAGGTCAAAGAAATATTCTTTTGAGTCATCTTTAAATTTCCACCATTCAATTCCGTTTTCTTGAGCATTCTCGATTATTTGTCGTATAAATTTTATACGCTGTAATATTTTTTCAAAATCGTATGTCATTTTGAATATACGAAATTCTATCGTTTTCCATTTTGTTGACCACGATATTGCGTCGTGATGTCCTGATAATAATATTGGTCTACAGTAATCATTTAATCGCCGTTCTCCAAATATTGTTATCATTGACCAAAAATATGGATTTGTTATTGTTTCGTATATTATCCCCTTCATAAACTTTCTTTTGTCTATGTTCCCAATATGGATATGCATACCAGTTGTTGTCGATTCTTTTTTAACCCATTTGTCTTTTTTTAACAAAGCGCATATCGCTGCCAATTTGCTTTCGTATTTGTACCAGTAATATGTCCCTGGACAATAACTTAATTCAAATTGAGCCCCTTCAACTGATGTGTCATATCCAATTGTTAATTCTCTCCCTTCTTCTGTTAACTTGTGTATTTTGTCGATATTAAAAATATTTCCAGCAACCTCCATTTCAATTCCATATGTTGGTGTTTTTATTTTGTCTGCCCTTGTCATTCTTGGTCGACAATTTCCTGCGTAACCATATCCTCTTCCACAATAATCTCCCGTTATCCTATATTTGCGTTCACAGTTCCAACATATTTTATGTTCTTTGCCTTCTTCATCTATATATTTTGTAAAATTGTTTCTAAATATGCTTTGTTCATCTCCATTTTTTGAAGCGATTTGTTTTATTGTTCTTCCGCATATTTCGCATCTGTGTTTTACAATTTTTATTTTTTCATCTTCCATCTTTTTCTCCTTACAGTATATTAAATATTTTCTTTACTCTTTCTTCATCTGTTCCTTCTACTAATTGTTTCATAAACATATTGCTGCGTATTTTCATCGCTTTTGCAAATTGTTTTGTCTCATTTAGTTTTTCAATCAGTTCGTTTTCACTTAAACCGACTCTGTGTTTGTTGCGAATATTAAATGCCAAATATTTGTATGCTGTTAATGCTCTTTGAGTTTTATTAATTTCTTTCCAAAAACTTTCTTCTTCCCAATCTATAAAGCCTTGTTTATTTAACCATTCTTTTTTAATTATCCATTTTAACCATTCCCATCCAATTAATGCTCGGCAGAAGACCATACGATAATCGAGCGTCGTTCTCCAACAACGAAGTTCGATTGTGTTATGACACGTGTAGCCGCGTGTTACATCTCGCGCTAATCCATATGATTCACAACCGCTTCTATTTGATGTCGAATATAATGCTTGATATGCTTCATATAATTTCTTCGCCCGTTCTAATGTATTTAATTTTTTTATTTTTGTTATTGCGCTTCTCTCTTCTTTATATTCTTTTGTAATTCTCTTTATATATTCACATTCGTTTATATTCCTATTCCATCTTCTACTCATTTCATATGGTAAAAAGTTTACTAATTCATTTATTGTTCCGGTTAATACGCTACCGTCTTCTCCACAAATTCCAGGATATGAATAATGTATATGCTCACCAGCAGATGCGTGTTCTGTGCATTTCAGTTTATTTGCGTTTTCTTTCATAAAGTTTTCATATTTTGTTTTTGTGTCGCTTCTTGTCGTCCAAGATTTCCATATCAATTCTGGTTTTAAATTATATTCTCTTCCGCTTCCGCTTACACTGCCATCTGTTTTTTCGTCTTGAATAATATCGCTATATTTTTCTGGGTCTACAAAACTACCACGACCGCCATATTCTAATTCAGTTCCAAATTTTGCTTCGCCATCTTCATTTCCAGTTTGTTCAAATTTGTTTTTCATATTTTCATAACATATTGTATATTCCTGAAAATATTCATCTATTTGTTTAACTATATGTTCATTACAATTTATTTCTTTTAACCCGTCTATTAATTCTTCTTTTGTCCAACTTTCAGCATCTTCTTCTGGGTCATATGGATTTTCATAATCTTCATTTTCATATTTACCTGCGACTATATAATAATATACTTTTTTTGCGAACGTTTGTGCCAACATATCGTATTGCGATGGTGTTGCTTCAGCACAACATTCGTTATATTGTTTATTTATTTTTTCGATATATTCTTTATCTTTCTCAGAATACATTTTTTTCTCCTTTGTATTTTATTTTTTTTTGGAATTTTGAGGGTTAATAGAAAAAATGGTCGTGGTTTGATTTGCGAGTCCGGTTTGGTAACTAAAGGCGCGGATTGATAAATTCGCAGTTGCGTGTCAAGCCAGGTTCGCTGTTCCCTCTATTTAATGAAGTTTGTTTGTTGTTGTTGCGCATTTCGAACTACGCAAGATAAATTGTTTATTCGCTAGTAAATGGTAATTTACTTCTGCGAATAAACAACCACGACCGCAAAAAAAAATTAAACCAGAAGACATCCTCAGGATGTCGACTGGTTTAATGTGCGTTAATCCTCATTAAGGGTTAACTTACAGCCATTTTTAACAATGCTGTTTATTTTTTGTTCACAAGCGCTTTTTTTTATTCGTATAATTTCTTTCCACATTTCTTCTGTGCCTTCCATTTCTGCTGTTATATTACAATGCGGGTTATTACATCGAACATAATAATTGCTTGTGTCTAATTTTTGCCCGCAGAACGGACATTTCATATTTTCCATTTGAGTCTCCATTATAACAACGACTCTTTGGTTTGGTTTACCATCTCGTCGGATTTACGAACACGACCTTGGCAATAAACCTTGCCGTTTTTGTCTTTGTAATTCCATAAACTGATATACCATTTTGTGCCGTTGATTGTCACTTGACCACGAATCGCTGGCTGATTGTTATCATCAGCCGCATCTTCGTTCTTCCAAAGAACAATACGTTTTTCATCATCGTACTTCTTTGGTTCTTCAATCACCGTTTCTTCAATCGGCATTTGTATCTGTTTCTTAGTTTCTGTCATTTGTTTTTCCTTTAGTTACTAAGTTTTTCACACCAACCACTGGTATGATTCAACCATTAAAACTTGTGTAAATATGTGTCCGTAGGACATATATTTTAAGCAAGAATATCTTTGGTTTGTTGACAAAAAATTTTTTCATTTGTATTGACATCTACGATTTGGAAGGAATCCAAAAATCAACCTCTATAATTTTTTTGTCAAGTGTTAAGTTTGAAATTCCTATCAAATAGTATAAAATAAAACAACAAAACAGAAGGAATAATTTTTCTAGCCAAACCGGTAGCGTTAGCGTACCAGCAAACCAGCCAAAACCAGCAGAAAACATACCCCTAGGCCCCCCAGCGGAGATGTAGGGAAAACGTTAGTGAGCTCCATATTCTCTCTACTCCGATGTATATACACGCTAACGCAAAAAACCTACCAAACTATACGAAAAAAGCCAAAAATCAATCCTTCCAAATTTGAGATGTTTTTTTGTCAACATTGCTTAACAAACGTTTTGTTGAAAATATTTTAACACGTTTGGAAGGAAAAAGCGAAATATTTGTCAACTTTGGCAAAAATACCTTCTAAACCAGAAGGAACATTCCTTCCATTTTGGATTGAGCGATTTTACACAAAATGGAAGAAAAGGTGCTTAAATCGTTTTTTGAAGGAATTCGATTCTTCTAAAAACTAGAAACGGCTCTCAGTGTGGGTTTGCTGGAGGTGCTTATTCCTTCTAAACTATCAGTTCTGAGAAAATTCGACTTGACAAAAAAAATCGCTAAATCGTTTTTTGAAGGATTCCAAAAAAAATACTTGTCAACGTGGGTAAAAAAGTGCTTAAAAAACGATCCTTCTAAAATATAAAAAATATCTTGACATCGAAATTTAATTTAGTATGTTTTTGCAGTCGCGGTGCCCGGGGTTGGTCCCCCATCCCCCTCCACTCCGATGGTCTTGACTGATAAAAATACAAAATAAAGGAGTATATTATGCCAAGAAAAGAAAGAGTGCCTTATGTGCCAACAGAAGCCGATAAACAATTCTTGAAGCTGTTTGCAGAATTCAAAATCGTTAGAGTCGGAAATACTATCCCATCCCTTAGGGAATTGGCGGAAATATTAAATACTACAAATTATGTCACCTTAAAAAAATGGAGATATAGATTAACTCATATCCCTAATGACTTGCCTTATGGCGATATAACGACGTCATCCGCCGCTGAACACCTTAAGGTCATCGCTCAGGATATCCTGAAACTCGACGACGCCGTTAATACGCCGTTCTCAGAAAACTCCGAGTACCTTAACCCTGACGCCGCACCAAAGTTCGTCCCTAACCCGAAACGCGCAGAAGAGGTCGATGGTATTTATGATTATAACCAAAGATTCACCGACGAAGAATTAAAGAACTTCGTCCCGTTCCCAGGCTCGGAATAATAAATTAAAATAAAACTTGACATGACCCATCTCAACGTTGTATCATCTCCCGCGAGGTGGGTCGTTAAGTATCTGAAACTCCAGCACCATTGTCTTTTTCTTTCCTCTTCCTCCCTCCGATGGCGCTACGTGTTCCAGATCCTTTTGTCTCCTAAAAAACTTCTTCATATGCGGCCCACCGCCTCTTTCCCCAGGACATTTCTTTTTCATTCTCCTCTCTCTTCCGTTCCTGGGGATTTTTTTAGTTGATTTTTTGCCAAACCTTATTTATATTATATGTGTGGTACCAACCATATCCCCTCACGGGGCGAAATTAAAATGGAGTATATCATGGAATATAATTTAATACCTGAAAAACAAACTAGGGATATCCGTATCGACGCCATCGCACATGGCGAAGTCCAAAATATGACCGTCGACGATATCTCTTATAATGGTCTGCGCAGTACGCTGTGTCGTCTGCGTGATTACGAACCTGAAGCTCGCGTCTTGCGAAATAAACTAATCGAATATGGCAGAAAAAATGCTAAACGTACTGAAGACGGAAAAGATATAATTGAATATCAGTATGTCGAACCTTATGTCGGCCGACAGGTGTTCATGTCCGCCATCTCAAAGCATTTTAAAACAATCACCGTTAATAAAAAGAATATTGAACTGCGGACCCAAGTGTCGGTTCGTGAATATATCAATAATCATGCCGACCTAAATGAAAATTTCAAAACATGGTTGGAGTTGATTGGCGATAAAAACACGTATGGCCTGTGGGACATCGCGATAAACATTACAATTTATCGTGTCGGTCGGTATTCGTATTATGCGGTGGAACCGTTCTGCGAATACTTCGATCCAAACATGGATTGTAGTGACTAATTAACCGGTTGGTACCACAATGAAAATAAAAAAATACACTCATCAAACGGTTTATGATTATTCGACTACCGAAGGGGAGCCGGTATTAAAATATGAACCACGTGAGTGTTTTTTACCAATTCATCGACAACCGTGGAAACACGGAATTGTAATTGCTCATCGTCGTGCCGGTAAAACTTTCTCTGCCATCGCAGAATGTATAAAGCGGACTTGGAATGCTCCGCCATTGGCAAGTGGGTTGCCGCAACAAGTTTTATTTACATCGCCGCAATTAGACCAGGCGTTGCAAAATACTTTACCATTATTTACAACAATCGGTGCAGATTTTATCGCCGATATTTCCAAACAAGATTCTACAATAACATTACGCAATGGCGCTCGCATTATATATTGTGGGGCTCGCACTATTGAAAAGGTCCGTGGACTTTATTTAACTGGATGGTTGTCGGACGAGGTGCAGGCTCCGATTGAAAATGCGTACACGGATATTATTTATCCTGCGCTGGTCGATACCGACGGTTGGTCCTTGCGTATTGGCACCGCCCGTTCGGACGACGATTACTTGCTGTATAATACTTATAAATATTTAAAAGAAAAACACCAGGGTGACCCAGAGTGGTTGTTCTTAAAAATCGGAATTAATGATTCTAATATTTACACCGACGAAAAATTAAAACGGATTAAAGATGGTTTTTGGGCAGCAGGTCGTGCTGCACGCAAAACAGAAGCACAAATACAACAAGGCTGGAACTGCGAGTATGAAGCGGACTTCAGTTTTATAGACGAAGGAAAACCAAATATGAGCGCGATGTTTTATGAGGCTTTATCAAAAGTGTTTAACGAAAATAAATTTGTAGATAATGGCACGACACTTGAGACGATGCCGGATGTGGCAATTTTTGATATAGGTTCTGGAAACGGCCGGGATTATACCGTTGCAGTTTGTGGGCGTTACACCAAAGAGGGCAGCGGTGTTCATATTAGTGGAATTTTGTTTGATAATAAAAACACATTGACTACTTGGGCAGAAAAGATAAAGGCGATGGGGATTACAAAGATTGTTTTGCCATTCGATGCTGCTCAGACCAATAAAGAGACCGGGTTGAATTTATTCGACTTTTTCTTGGCACGTGGCTTTAAGGTGTTTAAAATTAAACGGCTTTTGGTAAAAATTCAAGCCGAACATGCGAATTGGTTATTAGACCGTGCAACATTTGATTCGAGTTGCGTGTCCGGGTTGAGAGAACTTGGTAAGTTTGAGGGCTGGCAGGATAAACACGGGTTGTCTCAAGACATCGCATCGGCAATTTGTTATGCCGGGCAATATTTCCGTAAGGCTGATATAAAAGAGATGCGTGCGTCTCGTATGTATAAAGAGATGATGGAGACCGGACCAAGACAACCGACATTTGAAAATTATGAAATGTTAGGGCCTTATACGTTTGCGGCTTGACTTTTATATGATTTTTTGGCATACTATTTATAGTAACTAGTGAGGTCTACATGAAAAGTCCTAAAATGCCGAGCCCGGTTAAACAACAGATGCCGACGGCACCAAAAGTAAACGCTTCTGGTTTGCTGAACGCACAACAAGAACGTCGGCGCCAACAGGGTATTTTTTCTACTTTGATGGGGAGTAATAACCCAGCTGGAAACAGATTACGTTCTTATTTAGAGGGTTCAAATAACACGACTACGAGTTATAACCCGGATAACAACCCAAATACCAGAACCCGTTCTGGAATGCTGGTTAAAGACTAATTGGAGGGCATAATGCCAAATAAAACCATTACCCCAATGACAACATTTGAAGAACAGCAAGAAGTTGCCCGTTATGATAAACGTTGGTCCGCTCTGGATGCTATGCAGACGAATTATAAGCCGTTATATCAAGAATTGGCGGTTTTGTGTGACCCGAAAAACGCATATTTTCAGGTAAAACGCTCTCCTGGCGACTTATCACACCTTGTGGCGAAGACCGATGATACTGCGCAGACATATTTGCCGATTCATGCCGCTGTTATGAACTCTCTGTTAACGCCAGCAAGTCGGATCGTAGCCATGTCGTTCTGT
>JAZRET010000040.1:0-13170 GCA_045660945.1 Congzhengia sp. | reverse complement strand
AAAGCCCACGGGGGCACCCTTAGATCTACACTTAAATGTCCTATTATTGGTACACCCTTGCAAAACAACCGAACAAATTGTGAACGAGAATATGAACCCTGCTGCCTGGTAGTGTCCTCGTGTGGTGGACGGGTGCGGGACGTTTGCGGTATACTTGCGGTATGTAGGCAACCTATAAGAAAAGGAGATTATTATGTCTGAATTGAAGTTTAACAAGTTCTTACGGGAGATCTTACCCGGTTATCATGCGTACGATTTCCAGGATAAGGAACGGGCGCGCGGTCAATATATCGCGTATATGCTTATGCGTACTCAAAGTATGTTCAAGTGGGACGGACTTCCGGAGACGATTCCCGCGCGTATGCTTGAATTGTATTTGCAGACAAACGGAAACGCATGTTTTTATAAGTACAACGATAATCTCTATGTGTTCTTTGGCGGGCGCGGTGGTGAACCGGATGTATATTATATGCCTACTATTTATACTATTGCTAATCCTGCGTTAAAACTCAGTGTGCAAGCGAATATTGATATAGACTGTATCGTTATGCCTAACGATTCTTTATATTTTGGTTTACTTCCTTTGTTTGATCGTTATGCAACGGCGATGGTAGAGACTGAATTATCTATCGACATAGCAAAAGTAAACGCGCGTATTATCGACCTTATAAGCGCGGGAGACGATAGGACGCGCGCAAGTGCGGTGAAATATCTTGAAGACGTACGCGCGGGCAAATTGGGCGTAATATCTTCTAATGAGTTCTTAGACGGTATCAAGTCTACTCCGTACGGCGGGACGGGTAATCAGACTATTACAGATCTTATAGAGTTAATGCAGTATGAAAAGGCGTCATGTTTTAACGAGTTAGGACTAAACGCAAACTACAATATGAAGAGAGAGTCTCTCAATAGTTCCGAAAGTCAATTAAACAATGACGCATTATTGCCACTCGTAGACGATATGTTAAATTGCCGTAAGATATTCGCGGAAAAAGTCAATAAAATGTTCGGTACGAATATTACAGTAGATTTTAACTCTTCCTGGAAAGATAACGTAGAAGAGATCGACGCGAGTCTGCAGGCAATTACCGGAGACGTAACGGAAGTTACTGAGGAAGTCCCGGAAGTTACTGAGGAAGTCCCGGAAGTTATTGAGGAAGTCCCGGAAGAGACTGAGGAAGTCCCGGAAGTAACTATTAACACTTCGGAAGTAGTAATAGTAACGGAAGAAATCAACGAAGAAGAAGAGGGGGGAAACGATAATGAAGACACGGAAGAAGATAAATGAAGTAATACCTAATTGGATGTTAGGCGAGGGCATTTTTAACGCATTACAGTCTTTTCCCGTACCTTGGCAGTACGAGAACATTTCCGCGTCCTTAGACCTGGAATATCACGGAAATATCTCCGGAGATAAGTTTGTGTCTCCCTTAGTAGATAAGATTCTTACCGAAAGTACATTATCGGGAGAAGATCTTGTGCAGATCGCGGGGGTTATCTATACCCTTTACGGGAAGAACTGGGAAAAGGAATGGGAAACTATGTCTATAGAGTTTAACCCGATAGAGAACTATTCTATGGTCGAGAAAATGACCGACGATATTACTACTATCGAACATGGTAAAACCCATACAAGGACGGATAACACAACCCATACAAAGACGGGAACGGAAACTACTACGCCTAACCTTACGACGCGTGAAACACCTAATTTGAATAATACGGGTAGTAATTCCGTTTACGGGTTTAACTCGTCTACTGCAGTACCTGCGAATAGTTCTACGTCTTCGCAGTCCGGTTCGACTACTACAACGAATACGGGTAATGAGATCTTAACTCATAATACATCCGATAAGGACACGGGAACTGTTACTGATAAGGACACGGGAACGGACACAAATACGCATAACTATACTTTGACCCGTTCGGGGAATATCGGCGTTACTACTTCCCAGCAAATGCTGCAGTCTTCGAGAGATCTTTATATGTGGAATATATTTTATACGGTTATATTCCCAGATATAGATAAAGTAATCAGTTTACCGATATATTAAGGGGGTTTATATGCTTTACGTTGATAATGATAATGTATTTCTTACTCGCGGGGACTCATGCGACTTGATTATCACTATAAGGGATATTCAAGGCGACATATACGAACTGCAGTCGGGAGATCTTTTGACGTTTACTATTAAAGTAAACTGCAATACAGAAGATATTATTATTCAGAAAGAAATAACTACTAATGTAGTCTCAATTACTCCGGCGGACACGGAAAAACTCGCGTACGGCGCGTACTGGTACGACGTGCAGTTAACAACGGCGGGAGAAGACATTTATACTGTTATCCCCCCGCATAGATTTAATATCACGCCGGAAGTTACATTTAACGGGGGGGAATGATCATGGATTCTATAAGACCTTTGCAGAATTATGACGGCGGTATAGTCCCGCAGGCAGTATTAAACGGCACTTTGGGAACTGTAGTCTATGCGAGTAATTATAATGACCTGGATAACAAACCGTCTATAAACTCCGTAGAGTTACGTGGTAATAAGACGGCAGAAGATCTCGGATTAGCTACGCCGGCAGATATTACGGTAACTTCCGTAAATACTCAGACGGGGGATGTATCATTAACCGGACAAAATATCCCGTATGATAACACGTATTCAGTTACGGAGAAGATAAACGACTTAGAGTCTCAGATAGTAGATTCGGGAGTATCTTCCGTAAACGGTCATACGGGCGCGGTAATTCTTACGGGTTCGGATATTAACTACTCCGTAGGCGTGTCTCTAAATGCTAAGATCGACGCGGTAGAAGGTGAAATACCCGTAATAAATTATCCGGTAACATCCGTAAACGGTGAAACGGGCGCGGTAGTTCTCACGGGTAGTGATATAGAATATTCTGAGGGCGTTTCTATCAATACGCAGTTAGACAATGTAGCGGAAGATATTTCAGATCTAACGGGCACAACCCTCCCCCTCACCACCAACCCCGCAGACGGAACTGTTAGCGAGGCGATAGGCGACCTCTCCACCCTCACGACCACTAATAACGATAGTTTGGTTGATGCGGTGAATGAGGTTAATGCGAACAAGGCGGATATATCATTAACAAGCGGCACATATTCACCACAAACAAATTATACAGATATGGGTTCGTCTATTAAGAAATTTGGCAAACTTGTTGTTGCTCATATCAAGATACAAGCTCCTTCGGCAATAAGCACAAGGACTTGGGTAGGTGCAATAGGTGGTACAGACTTTTTACCCCCTATGGAGATACCTTTTTGCGGTGCGGGTAGTGCTACTCATAATGGTTTTATCAATAGAACAATAACGGGTTATATCGGTACAAATGGCGGTATTATGATTGGCGATAATCTCACGGCTTCAACATCAGCAATTGATTTATATATTGATGTCGCATACTTTGTATAACAAATTGAAATAACTTTCAAAATTTTCAAGACATATTTCAAAATGTTTTCGAGGTTTTGAAAATAGAAAGGCGGTAACAAATGCGATATAGCGGAGATATACAAGGCATTTGGCATAATACCAAACACGGAGTTATGCAACCTCATAAATTTGCGGTTGAATACACAAGCGATAAGATAGGCAAAAGTCTATCAATAGGCAATCTCGAAACGGGTGATATGTTTCAAATTCCTTTTGATGAACTTTACAAACTGATAAATTCGGCAAAATAGGAATTAAACCGAATATCTTGTAATATTTGTTTACTTATACTAAATTATAGGTATCTAACCATTAAACGAAAGGAGAAATATTTTTATATGAACGGTGGTTACATTATTCTCGACTGCGGTTCTCTCGATCTCGCAGAAGAGTCAAAGCAGACAATTACCGGACTTAGCGCAAGCCTTGCAAATGCTATTAAGTCCGAAAAGCCTATCTATGCTATTATCGGCGGTACTTCCCCTATTTCCGTATATACGCAGGCGGGCAGTATTGAGGGTACTACAGATATTATCTTTGGTACTACGATTATTACAGTGGACGCGGAAGACGGCGCAACGGTAACTAGTGCCATTCCGTCGGACTCTAAGAAGACTACTACAAAGAAAGGATAAACTACTATGAAAGTATCGCAGATCGCAGATCTTATTAACTCAGTTACGTCCGAAGATCTCGGACTTGAGTCCATCCTTAAGGAAGATCTCTCTAACGTCGTTGACATTGGTACTGAGATCTTTTCCGCAAGCGACGTAGATAATTACGTCAAGTCCCTTGTTAATCATATCGGCAAGGTGATTTTTGTTAACCGTCCCTATACGGGTAATGTTCCGTCCGTTCTCATGGATGGATGGGAGTTCGGTTCGGTTCTCGAAAAGATCTCCGCAGATCTCCCGGAAGCGACTGAAAACGAGTCCTGGGAGCTTACAGACGGCGCGTCTTATGACCCGAATATCTTTTATCAGCCTAAGGTATCCGCAAAGTTCTTTAATAAGAAAGTAACTTTTGAGATTCCTATGTCTTTTACAGAAAAGCAGGTTAAAGAGTCTTTTTCGAGTGCTACGCAGTTAAACGGATTCTTGTCTATGCTTTATAACGCCGTAGATAAGTCTCTTACCATCAAGATAGATTCTCTTGTTATGAGAACTATTAATAATATGATTGGTGAGACTGTATACGCGGACTACGGCGCTAATGCTATCTCTTCAAAGTCCGGCATTAAGGCGGTAAATCTTCTTTATCTGTATAACAACGGCGTAAACGCAGGCGGTACGCCTATTAGTGCAGACGACGCGATAACAGACCCGGATTTTATTCGCTTTGCGTCTTACGAGATGGGAAAGTATGTAGCACGTCTTTCTAAGATCTCTACACTTTTCAATATCGGCGGTAAAGATAGATTTACTCCCGCAGATCTTCTCCATGTGGTAATGCTTACAGACTTTAAGCAGTCGGCAAATGTCTATCTGCAGTCTGATACATTCCATAATGAGTTCACGGCACTTCCCGGCGCGGAAGAAGTCCCCTACTTCCAGGGTTCGGGAACTGATTATGACTTCGATTCTATCTCAGAAGTTAAAATCACTACTGCAAGCGGACATGACGTCGATGTAACGGGCGTACTTGCGGTAATGTTCGACCGTGATTCTCTTGGCGTTACAAACCTTGATAGAAGAGTAACGACAAATTATAACGGGAAAGCCGAATTCTTTACGAATTGGTATAAATTCGACGCCGGATATTTCAACGACTGCAACGAGAATTTCGTCGTCTTTTTTGTGGCGTGATTATCTGATAACATAAGCCTATGGGGGCGGGGGGACTTCTCCCGCCCTTATTTAATAGAAAGGAAAATTAATATATGCCTGTTCCATACGTACCACATTCAAGCAGTTCAATATATTCGGACGACCAGGAAACATTATCACGCGGTTATAACAACGGAACTAAATTCGGCGGTTTTAATGGCGACGCGGAGTTATATTCCGTAATAGTTTCATATGTCGCGCGTAAAAATGTTATACCGAAGATCTTTTATCAAAAAGTCTCTCCCGACGCAGATAGAATTAATTTAATAGCAGTTAATAACATAAAAGTAGATGAATATGATTTATATACTATACGAGCAACTAAATCTATAAATCCGTTTGAACCTACTGAATATTATTTGAGTATGCGTCAAATTCCTTTGCCTTATACCACAAGTTTGGGGAACACTGTTTATTTTCAATATGTATTAGGTGTTGATATAGACACTATAAACCCTCAAATACCAATATTTGACACTTTAGAAGATGGTTTAAATACGGCAGATTCTGAGGGATGGTTATATAGAGACCCGGATAACCCTTATGAGTTCGACGACGAGTCTATATCTTATGCCGGCGGTGGTACGGGTTCATTTGATAATACATCCGATACGGTAGGCGTTCCCGCACTTCCTACTTTGTCCGCAGTCTCGGCGGGGTTTATTGCTATGTATTCGCCTACGTTAACGCAGTTAAATAATCTTGCGTCGTTTCTTTGGACTGATAACATGTTTGACCCGGATAACTTTAAGAAACTGTTTACGGATCCAATGGAATGTATTATAGGTTTAACTATAGTTCCGGTAAATCCTCAAACGTCCGGAAGTATGTCCGTTAAAGTAGGATATGTAGATACGGGAATTTCAATGGCGCGTTTATCTTCTCAATATGCGGAAATAAACTGCGGTACTATCCAGGCGGAAGAGTTCTGGGGCAGTGCCTTAGACTATGCGCCTATGACCCGTTTACATTTATATCTCCCGTATGTCGGTATACGTGAGATAAACGCGGACGAAGTAATGAACAAGTCAATAGGCGTAGTTTACCATATAGATCTTTTGTCCGGTGGACTTACCGCCTTTGTTACTGCAAATGGTTCGGTGCTTTATCAGTTTAACGGGCAGTGCGCGTTAAATATACCAATGGCAAGTTCTAATTTTACCAATATGATACAAGGCGCTATTAGTGCTATTGGTTCTGTAGCGTCTACCGTAGCTACTTCCGGCGCGTCCGTAGGAATGGGAATGGCATTGTCCGCTACTCAGATAGGCGCAAGTGCTGCAAATAACGCGATTAGTAATAAACCGTCCTTTAGTCATTCCGGTTCAATGGGCGGTTCGGGCGGTATGTTAGGCGTTCAAACGCCTTATCTGATAATCGAACGTCCCAGGCAGTCTATGCCGGAAGGTATGAACAAGTTTTGCGGATTCCCGTCTAATATCTATTACAAACTTTCTGATTTAGAGGGATTTACGCAGATAGAATATATACATATCGAAAACGTTTCCGCGACGGGAGAAGAGTTATCGGAAATTGAAAGACTATTAAAAGAGGGGGTTATTTTGTAATGGATATTAAATTACAGGTAAACAATTCTGAAAAAAATAAACTTGATAAAAGTATTATGGACATTGTTACATTGTCCGGCACTTTACGAGACCAAACATCTATCATAAATCCGGTAATTGTAATAGAGGGAGATCTTTCGTCTTTTGTGAACTGCAATTACATGACTATCTCGGCATTTAATAGAAGTTATTTTATCAATAATATAACTTCTATAAATAATAACCTTTTTGAGATCTCGGCACATGTAGACGTGCTTAGTACATATAAATCTCAGATTAGAGATAATTCCGCGATAATCGCACGCCAGGAAAAGAAATGGAATTTGTATCTTAATGACGGAGTATTTAAGACATACCAAAATCCGTATATAGTTACTAAGGCGTTCTCTTCCGGATTTACGGAACAACACTTTATCTTCTCGGTTGCCGGCGGTTGATATAGTGTCCGTTTAATGGTACTATCATATTGAGTTCGGAATAGTTCCAGTTGCTTAGAACATCCATTTGCATAATTAACCCCCGGAAGATACCGGGGGTTGATTATTTATATTGCAGTCTTACCACACCACAAAAGATAGTTTCTTACGATCTCGCCGACTTCGTTATCACTATAGAAGACTTTATCTTTAATATAGAAGTTAGCTATCTTCTTTTCTACTTCGTTTGTAGGCTTAGTGATACGCCGTCTGTAATTCGGGCGCGCGCTATAGTCCGGAGTAAATACTAAATCAGTGTCGGGATATTTAATCTCGCCGGACTTCCTATGTATAAACGTGAAATATAGATCTTCATGTAGTACGATCTCACACTGCAATACTTCGTCTGAGAACTTAATAAAGTAATTGAATAATACCTCATTAGGTTTATATTTAACGGGACAATGAGGGTAAATATCTATTTCCCACGCCTCGCCCGTTATCATGGACAAACGCGGGTTATCAAACGCGAAATACTTATCTGAGGACTTACCGCCCTTATTAGTCCCCGTAAACTCTACTGCGACTTTAAGACCCGAATCCCCATAACTGTATATATCTATCGCGCCGGACTTCATGTCCTTTGCATGACGCAGTCCCATTTCCGCAAAGTACGGGCAGTATTTATTTACGGTATTTCCTAGCATGAATATCTTAACATCCGTCCTATGTCTGATTACGGAAGACAAACAGTTCATATATAAAATGAACTCGTCCGGGAGATAGGCGCCACGTGTTAAAAATTCGTCGAAAATAACGGTTGTAACATTCGGATAGGACGTTGATTTATCGTGTTCCTGCGCGGAAATAGCGAACGCATAACAAAACGGTTCTAAGTCTGTAATGCGTTTACCGTCTTCATATTTGCATAGATACCACTTTGACCCCCAGTAGTATACATCCGTCCATTTACCATTAGTTAGTTTTGAGATCTCGCCGTTGACTACGAGATTATTAAACATGGTTTGTCCGCGTTTACCTTTAAAATCTTCTTCCCAACGGCGTATTAATGCCATCTGTTTTCCCGACTTCGCGTAGATCTCTAATCCGCGCTTAAATGCGGAATAGGTCTTACCCGTCGAACGTCCGCCGAATATCACGTAATATAGCGCGTCCGGCGCTTGTTTCATTATCGGTTCAAGACTGTAAAATTTCTTCTTAGGCATATTAAACCCCCTTTGTATAAATAATACTACTTAAGTAGTCCGCATAGTCCCGCGAGATAGACAAACAATAATCCTGTTTACTTAAATGAACGGCGGAAAGCTCGTTATATTCTGCCGTATTTCCCAGGTAGTCCGTTATCTCCCCGGAGATAGGTTCGTCTATATATGTATGAGTCATTTTTCCCGTATAGTCTTCCGGGACATACATACCGCGAGTAAATCTATCAAACGGACTGTTTATCTCATTACCGCATAGATCGTAATTCCATCCGGTACAAAGATAAGGAACTGAAGTCTTTTTATTCAGTCCGGAGACGGTTATATTTATCTCCCCCGTGTCATACTCTACCATGTAACGTTTTGCCCCTAAGAACTTAGCGCGGGAATAGTGTCCGTCAAAGTCCCATATCCCCAAAGGCTTAGAATCGCCTTTAATGGTCTTTGGTGCGATCTCTGAAACATCCAACCCATGATACTTCATAGCGCGTTCCAGGCGGTCAATTATCCACGAATTATATCTATCTATATATTCTTTATGCTTATCCGCATTTATTACTTTAAGAGAATCCGTGTCGGAATAACAGTAGTCTTCCCTAAATTCCAGGATACCCGTAAAAAGATTTCTGCGCGCATAACTTGTAATTGCCACGCCCCAGGGAAAGAAACTGAAACGGGACGCAGATTTATTATACTTATCTATTGCCTTTACTACGTCCGGTTCGTTCTCTATCCATTTGCCGTACTTGTATACATTCTCAGAACGGCAAATATCAGTACAAAACATTCCGAACGTGCTATTGAGTAGACCCTTACTTACTTGATACTGCACCGCTTTATCTTCCACCCCTTTAAGAGTCGTTTTGTCCTTATATAGTGCCAAGATAGATTTAACTATATCTGTAGGCAGATAAGCCTTTTTATAACGTCTAAAGTTAAATATACGCGCGTGAGACCATTTGTAGAATTGCTTTATAATGTCGTAGTCTTCTCCCGTGATGGTAGTTATTAAACGCGTACTTGCAACGACTCGTCCGTTATTTAATACGGCATTTTCCGCCACTGCACAACGCGAACGGGATATATAATTATCGAATAAGAGAACAGACTCTAAATCGAAAAATTCTATATCAAAGATACACCAATAGAGGCGTAAATTCTTTTCCAGGTCTTCCATGCTTGCGATCTCGACTAACTCACCCGTAGACATGGGGAATTGTTCCGCTATCATTACTGCGGGATAACTTGACGTAAAGTCATAAGAAGTTACATCCTCTATTATCTTATTTGCCATGAAGGGGTTAGTATGAGTAAATCCGCCTTGAAACGCCCTTTTGAGTTGTAAATATTCTTCCGGTTCCAGTGTTAAACCCTTGATAAACTCCCTATACTTCAGTCTCTTAAAATCATGCTTGCGGGATCCTCCCGGAGTATAAAAACAATTATTACGTACGTAGTTCCTTGCATATCCCGTTTTTGTTAAAGGTACTCGCGCGAGTCCCCCGTCTTTTTCTATCGTTTCCATAATAAACGACATTACTACTTTAACGTCGTTGACGCAGTAGTCGAGTTCTTCCGGTGATAGATATGTCTTATTATGTCTTATGAGTTCATAGTCTAAAGAATCTAATTTAGAGACTTTATATTTATTAAGTTCCTCGCCTAACTTCGCAAGAGAATATCCCGATAATATATAGCTGCAACGAAACTCTATCCCCGTTATATCCAGTGCGTAAACGGGTTCACGCGTAGACACTGCAAAAACCTTTTTCCAGGGAAACAGATCTTTTATCCACTCAAATTCATAACTGAGATTATGAACGAAAATTAATAGACGTTTGTCCATGTCGAGTTTCAATTCCGCCCGGAGATAGTCAAGCATAGTAGTAAATTGTTCCCAGGTTCTCCCGACTATTACCGCGCCGAATATACCGAACTGCCAGACATACATGCAGGCGCGTTTATTTGGCGTCTCTTTAGCCTTATTAGGGCGGTTAGTGTCTATTACGTCTAATATAATAGATAACTCGTCAGACGGGTTTATAACGTCTTCCGGGAAGTAATACGGGTATAGTTCCGATAACTCTTTATAGAATGAATCTAACGGAGTTCCCTTGTTCTCGGAAAATATCAAGATACCGAAGTATTTACGGCGCATGTCTTCAAAGTCCGGGAAGTCTGATTTAATATGTTTATTTATGCGCACTACCTTACCGCGTATATAGTTATATACATCAGTATCAATTAACATAGTATCTTCTTCCGGATATTCATAAAAAGAAGACGTCTCTATGTCAAAAGAACACGGGACATTAAAATACTTATATTTCTTATTTGAGAATGAAAAACGGAAGTACGGACGTACCATCTTCAATACGTCCGCTATGTCTTCCGGTCTATAAATTGTCTCAGATCTCAAAAAATCCCGAAACGCCGTAGAGAGTAACGTCTCTTCCGAATTGTTCTTGATTTTCCTCGTAGAGTTCATTATATCGTTCCTTTGCTTGCATTATTCGTGTTTGAACATCCTGCGTATTATCCAATTTGGATATTTCTCCTATAACTTGAGAACTACTGAGAATAACACCTACAGACGGGTCTATCTCTTTAAGTCTTCCGTATACCTCGAAAATATCGTCTAATTCTTCCGTAGTAACGTCTACGCCCCTACCTTTAAGAGTTTCTACAGTCTTTTTTTGCACATCCTCATAGCCTTTACGGGAAGACGTTTCCATATTAAGAAAATCACGCCCTCGCGCGTATTCCGTTCGTAACTGGTTTAGATCTTTACCCTTAGTCGATAACATCCCCCCGGACTTCTCCAGGGCGCGCGTAGCAGGTGTGGAAATGCCCGACTTCATAAAACGTCGAATCCTTTTATTGACTGCAGATACTAAACGCCCGACTACTTTACGTAAATCCGATAAACCTAACTTGTTAAAGTCCCTAATATCCATATTAAGAATATCAGATACCGACATGCCGGAGACAATAGACGGTTGTTTATACTTCTTCGGTTTTCTCTTTGGCATATATGCACCCCCTTAAAGTTTAAGTCCGTGTCTTATATACCATGATAATACAACGGCGTTATTTGTTCGACCATGCTCGAACGCGGAAATTGTCTCTATAGATACTCCTAACTCTTTCGCGATCTCAGACTGCAGTATCTTATTTAGCTTACGGTACTCCGCGCACTTCTCGCCTAACTCCTTAATATTCATATTCAAAACTCCGTTCCGTCCTTGTATGCGTCTACAATGTCGCATATACGTTCTATAAAATAGACATTTGGTAAATCTGGTATAGATTTATAATCTTCTATTGTATCAATGACTAAATCAATAAATTCCGTAGCAGTCATGTCAAACCTCTTCCGGAAGTTCCCACTCACAAGGCATGTTCATTCCCAGATCTTCCCAAAGACATTGGAACTTATAACCTTGTTTAAATGGTTCTTTCTTACCATAATAAGGGCAGAAACCATTTATACATTCTGCGTCCGTAATTGAATTACAGTTGTGCTTTATGCGGGATAGTTCTTTAATTACTTCTGATTTATCCATATTCGATCTCCTATAAAGAAAACCCCCGGCAGGACATACCGGGGGCAACTCTCGTAATTATACGAGATTACAAATCATACTCATCAAGAGACGTATCTACGTACGGTTCTCCCTCAGTCCAGGCGGACACCCAAAACGTCTTACGCACAAACGCCTCGCCGTTATCCTCACGGATAACCGTCTTTTTTGAGATATTCGCGTCGGACTTCTCAATAACGAGATTTACGGGAAAAGACTTCGGGACTCCGCACTCTTCACGGAACTTTACCTCTATCATTTCTTCCTCGCCGTCCTTCTTCGTAAGGGTCGTAAGGTACGTAAAAAAGTCCTTGCCCGTCTTCGTCTTCTTCTTCTTTGCAAATACAGTGATTTCCATTTGCGTTCCTTTCCGGGTCTATGCCCTATTAATATATTGTCGGACTTTCTAAGGTAGTCCGTTACCTTCTTATCTTAGTGCCTAATGTCTTAGGCGTATCACATCCGGCATACATACCGCGATCTATAGCGCGTACGCGGGACTCTTCAATAAACCCGCGTATCAGACGAATAAATGATATTACAATACTAACCATTTTGGAAAGTCCGTAGTATATCCCGAGTGATTAAAGAATACGCGGGTCATTTCGTCCAGGAAGTAGATACGATCTCCGACAAATAAATACTTCATTTCGGACTTTGCCTTATCTCTCCCGCAGAACCCCGCCCGTCCGGAGATCTCTTCCCCGTTCTGAATTATCTTTACAGACCTTGTGTAGTCGCAGAAGATAATTGAGGTTGTCTCTTTCCATGCGCCGTTCACTTCAACGGTAAACGAATCATTGATATTAAACTTCTTATCCATTTGCAATAGTCCCCCTTTCTATAGAACTGTAAATAGATTACAGTTAATCGAAGGACATGTCAATACTTCCCCGGAAGTTCCCCGGAAGTTCCCCAGAAGTTCCCCAGAAGTTCCCCAGGTTGTCCACCGTACGAGGACACCCAGACAGCAGGGTTGTTCACAATTTGTTCGGTTGTTTTGCAAGGGTGTACCAATAATAGGACATTTAAGTGTAGATCTAAGGGTGCCCCCGTGGGCTTTAAGTCGGAGGCCAAGCGGTC
>JAZRET010000039.1:0-1173 GCA_045660945.1 Congzhengia sp. | reverse complement strand
TGAATCTGGGGTAAACAAAAATAACAAGGAAAGTTGCGGCAAGAAGCGTCAGCACACAACCGAAAATCAGCAAAACCTGCTTAAGCACGTCTTCTTTTGATTTTTTCTTAACTAAATACTCTAAAAAAATGTCGTTCATCTTACTTGCTCCTTTTGTAAATTTTACTTTCTGTTATTATAAAATCAAGCGGATGGTCAAATTCGCCTTCTTTAAAGTCGCACTTTTGTGCTTCGTAAAAAAGTCCGACCGAAACCGCGCTGTGGTCTTTTAAAAATCTGTCGTAATACCCTGCGCCGTAGCCTATTCGGTGTAATCTATCGCTGAATCCGACACCGGGCACTATTATTAAATCAAAATCCTTTATAATTTCGCCCGAGGGTTCTAAAATTCCGTAAGCACCGCGTGACAATTCAGAAAAACTAAAAAAAGCGCGCGCTTCCATTTCGTGTTTTGATATACACTTCGGGGAAGCGAGTTTTTTTCCGTCAAGCAGCATTTTTTCAATCAGCGCGCGTGTGTCGACCTCGCTTTGGTACGAAACATACACCATAACGGTTTTGGCATTTTTATAAAAATCCTGATTTATGAGCGCGTTTAAAATTGATGCGTCTTTTTCTGCTTTGTTTTTTAAGTTTTTTCTTTCTTCGAGCAGTTTTTTGCGCAAAAGTTCCTTGGTCATATTGTTTGTCCGGGGAAAATCGAGAAAATTTGGGCAGATTCGCATTTTCCGCTCTTTTCATCAACTAAAAACACAGCGCCCGAAACCGATGCGGGAGAATCAGCAAACATAAATCTTTGCTGATTGCAGTTTACAAAGCGCTCGATTACGATATTTTTGTCAACCCCCAAACACGAGTGATATGGCCCCGTCATACCGATGTCGGTTATATATCCCGTGCCTTTGGGGAGAACCTGCGCGTCACTAGTCTGAACGTGGGTGTGTGTGCCGAAAACAACCGACACAGAGCCGTCAAGATAGTATCCCATCGCACGCTTTTCGCTTGTTGCTTCGGCGTGAAAATCTACGATTTTTACGTCGGCGTCTGTTTTTTCTATTGCCTTTTTAAGCGTGCGGAACGGACAGTCTACATTTTCTAAATGTATTCTTCCGAGCGCATTGAACACTGCAACCTTTACGCCGTTTTTATTTACAACCGTCACACCGCGGCCCA
>JAZRET010000038.1:0-1929 GCA_045660945.1 Congzhengia sp. | reverse complement strand
GTTTGCTTTGACATTTTTTCCAAAATTTTCTAAGGAGCGAAAACGGTATCCCTGACTTTTTAAATCTTTAATTACGCGGTCTAAAACATCTGCATTGTCCTTTGATACCGCGTGTAATAAAAGAATCGCGCCATCGTGGACTCCTTCCATAATCTGCTCATATGCATAATCCGTCCCCTTTTGCGCATTTACCTCCCAGTCTTTGTAGGCAAAGCTCCAGAATACGGACGTGTATCCCAAATCTTCGGTAAGCGCGAGCGTTCGCTCCGAGTATTCTCCCATCGGAGGACGGAAAAATCTCATTTTTTCTCCGGTCATTTTTTCAAAAGTTTCCGAAAGATCTAACAGTTCTTTTTCAAGTTTCTCCACACTTTGTACTTCCGGCATACTCGGATGATTCACCGTATGATTTCCTACCGTGTGTCCCTCTTTTACCATACGCTTTATAAGTGCTTCTTCTTTCTTTAAATATGGTCCTGTCACAAAAAACGCAGCAGGAACATCGTTTTCTTTTAAAACATCTAAAATTTTCTCTGTGTAGCCGTTTTCATACCCTTCGTCAAAAGTAAGATAGAGCGTGTGAGGCGCGGTGTCTATGTAAATTGCCCCGTACTTTTCTAACGTTTCCACTGTCTCTTTTGGCACATCCGGCGCTGCATTTTTGTTTTTCTTGAGTCCCCACCCATATTTTTTATTCGGGAGCGTACTGTATCTTCCGGGATTAAGTGATGTTGGAACCGTGATCACCGTTGGAACAACATCCTCCGTTATTTCCGTTTTGAATACTGCTTTTCCCCCGCATCCACTCAAAAAAAGTACAAATGCCAAAAAAACCGATAAAAGAATTCTTTTCATAGAGACTTCCCCCTACTATTTTTGTTCATCCTATGCCAAAAAAACAAAAATAATTCGAAAACGTAAACAATCTTTAATGTTGTTGTAATATTCGTGCGATATAATGGATGCAGAAATAGTATATTTCTGTCGTTTTTTAGGAAAGGAGCGTGGCATCTTGATTATTCGCATCAAAAACAAGAAATATTCCGTAAAGCCGAATAAAAATTTTGTTTTGCTTTTGGTTTGCCTGTTTTTGTTCATCTGGGTTGTGTCTTCTATCCGCTCCTGCACCAAATATGACAAAACTCTGCGCGGCGCAGAATACGCCGCAGAACTTGTGTCGCTTCCTGAATATCGGGTACGCCCCTGCGCAAGACCGGACGGGACGCCTTCTGCCGATTATACAGAAGTTTACCCCGCAAAAACCGGCGACAAAGTGGTCTATTTAACCTTTGACGACGGTCCTTCTAAAAAAGTAACGCCGCAGGTTTTAGACATCTTAAAAAAATACGATGTGAAAGCAACATTTTTTGTGATTGCAAAAAATGCAATAGAATATCCTGACCTCGTAAAACGCATGGCCGACGAGGGCCACGCAGTTGCAAGCCACACATTTTCGCACAATTACAGCAACGTTTATGCTGACACAGAATCATTCAGAAGCGAAATATTTGAATCGCGCGATGCACTCATTGAGATAGTCGGCGAAGATAATTATACCGATATTTTCCGTTTCCCGGGCGGTGCTTTTACCAATCAGAGAGAAGAATTTAAGGAAGTTTTGATTGAAGAAAACATCCCCTATGTAAACTGGAACTGCTTAACGGGCGATGCGGAAACCTCTTCTCCTAAAGAAGAAGATCTTATTGCTCGCGCAAAATCATCAGCAAAATCTTCAGAATCTACTTCCTTGATTATGCTGATGCACGATGCAGGTGCAAAGCAGGTAACTGCAGATGCACTCCCTGAAATTATTGAATACTTCCGGAGCAAAGGCTATCGTTTCGATGCCCTCCGTAGATACTAATTACTCGTTCCCCTTTTTTTCATTTTTTATAATTTGCATAAAACAAGCCGAAGGAAGTTTCCTCC
>JAZRET010000037.1:0-3647 GCA_045660945.1 Congzhengia sp. | reverse complement strand
AAAGAGGCAGCATTGTGGCAGACCATGACACCGGAAAAACGTCAAGAGAGGGCGTATACGCCGGCGGCGACGCCGTAACGGGCGCGGCAACGGTGATCCTTGCTATGGGTGCCGGAAAAGACGCCGCAAAGGCGATCGACGAATACATCCGATCAAAAAAATAAGAAAAAGAGGGAAATGTTATGTGGAAGTGTGAAAAGTGCGGAAGATACAATCAGGGAAACTTCTGTAGTGGTTGTGGAGCGCCGGGGCCGGAAACGGAAGTACCGGAAATGACCACAACCCCAACCGCTTCGAAAAAAAGTGGAGCAGCCATTACCTTGGTGGTTTGTGTGGTTATTTTGACGATGGTTTTGGTAGGTGTTGTTGTGGCAGAACTCGTACGTCGTTTGCCGGAAAACAATATTGATGTGAAGCGTCCGGCAAGCGGAGAAACTGCGGAAACAACAGAGTCCCCGACAGATATTCCGGAAGAAGGAACGGTGGAAAACGCTACACCCACACCGGTTCCAACCAAAAAATCGGACACACAAAACACCGATAACCGTTATTTGAAAAAGCAGGGTTTTTTGGAAAGCGCGCGCGAAATTGAAAGATACGAAGCAAACGCCAGAGAAACAGCAATGACACAATGGGACATGAATCACGAGTCAGGAGTTGTTTTTTCTAAGTGGGACGCGCTTTTAAACGAAGTGTATCAGTACCTGAAAAAAACACTTCCATCTTCTGAATTTGAAACACTTCGAAAGGAAGAGATTGCGTGGATTAACGAAAAAGAGGCGGCGTGTGAGCGTGCGGCTCAAGAATGGGAAGGCGGTAGCGGTGCGCCGATGGCGGTAAACGAAACTGCGACGGAATACACCAAAGCGCGTGTTTATGAACTGATCAACATGATTGACTGAGAAAAATAAAAAAACAGTTGAATCAAACCTTAATTTATGATATACTATATAGAGAAAAAGCAAAATGCTTTTTAAAATCCGTGCAAGCGGAAACAAATTTAGCGTTCGACGCGTAAGCGTTGTCGGCCGGGACCCGCACAACCCAGACCCGTGAACCTCGTCAGGTGGGGAACCAAGCAGCGATAAGCGATGTTTTGAGTGTGTTGCGGATCTTCCCGGTGTGAATTAAAAAATAAACACAAAGCGGCAGCTTTGTGCCAGGGAAAACCGCGCGCATATGCCGCGGCTTTTTTCACATAAAAGGAATTAAAAAGGGGTGAGCATGTGGCGTATCAGGCGATTTACAGACGGTGGAGACCGCAAATTTTCGATGAAGTGGTCGGTCAGGAACATATTACGAAAACACTTAAGAACCAAATTGTAAACGGGCAGACGGCGCATGCGTATCTATTTTGCGGAACGCGCGGAACGGGCAAAACCTCAACAGCGAAAATTTTGGCTCGTGCAGTAAACTGCTTAAACCCGATAGACGGAAACCCGTGCAACGAATGTGCAGTTTGCAAAGGACTTCTGGATGAATCCATTTTAGATGTTACAGAACTCGACGGCGCATCGAAAAACAAAGTAGAAAATATTCGCGAAATCATTGACGATGTGATGTTTCTCCCATCGGTAGCAAAGAAGAAAGTATATATCATTGATGAGGTGCATATGGTCACCCAGCAGGCGTTTAATGCACTTTTGAAAACGCTTGAAGAACCTCCTGCCCACGTGATGTTTATTTTGGCAACAACGGAACTAAATAAAGTGCCGATTACGGTTTTATCCCGTTGTCAGCAGTTTGAATTCAGAAGAATTACCAATAACGACATCGCTGAAAGAATGGGAAAAATCTTATCTTTCGACGGAGTTTCGGCAGAGCCTTTAGCGCTTTCCTTAATTGCAGAACTCGGCGATGGTTCGATGCGTGATGCCTTGAGCGTTTTAGACAAATGCGTCGGCGCGGCAGAAGGAACGCTGACGTATGAGGATGTTGTGAAGATTGTCGGCATCGCAGACAATGAAGCGATGCACGAAATAGCCTTTCATATCGCAGAAGGAAACGCAAAGGGTGCTTTAGAGAAACTTGACGAAACCATCGAAAAGGGAAAAGAACTTGGTCTTTTTGCAGAAAGACTTTTAAAATACCTGCGCGACATTTTGGTTGTAAAAGTAACGGGAAATGCCGATGCCTTTTTAAATACGTCTCAGGAAAACCGTGAAAAAATCGAAGCATTAACGGAAAAATTCACAAGGGAGCGACTTCTTCGCGCGGTAGACCTTCTTTGCGATGCGTACGCTAAGGCAAGATACGCATCTTTTTCAAGAACGCTTTATGAAATGGCGGTTTTAAAGATGTGCGAACCCGATGTGGAAAACACAAAAGAAGCCCTGATTGACAGAATCTCCGTTTTGGAAGAAGCACTCAAAAGTGGCGTAAAAATAGAACGGTCGACAGAAAGGGCCGCGGAAGAAAAACCGCCGTGGGAAGAAAAAAAGGCGGAACCGAGTCCTGCACCGCAAAAAGCGCCGACGGAGGAACCAAAAAAAGAACCCGTTAAAGAAAAGCCAAAAGCAGAAGTGAAACCGTCTGCAACAGGCGGCAACGCGGCGACAAGGTGGCCGGAAATTATAAACTTCGTAAAAGGACATGGCGGAATGCCTTTATACCCGCACTTAATGAGCGTAAAGCCAAAAATGTCAGAAGGAAAACTCTGTTTGGTATTTGGTGATAATGCGCTTATTTCAAAGAGTGTTGTAGCAAAGCAAACGAATCTTGACATGATAAAAAACGCAGCAGCAAACGTTACGGGGGAAACACTCGAAGTTTTGTGCGTAACCGAGCGTGAAATGGGAATCGAAAAAGAAGACCCTTTAAAAAAACTAGAAGAACTCAGCAAAACCCATTCGGGAATTGAATTTATTTAAAAAGCAAACATCTGGAGGAAAAGAACATGGCAAAAGGAAATAAATTTACAGGCGGCGGAAACGCAAAAATGAACACTGTAATGCGTCAGGCGCAGATGATGCAGGAAGAAATGGCGCGTATTCAAGGAGAACTCGAAGAAAAAACCGTGGAAACTTCCGCCGGCGGCGGAAAAGTACAGGTGGTTATGAAAGGCACAAAAGAAATCATTTCTTTAAAAATTGCGCCTGAAATAATTGATCCTGAAGATACAGAAATGTTAGAGGATTTAGTGACAGTTGCAGTAAACGATGCAATCCGTCAGGTAGAAAACATGATGGAAGAAGGCATGGGTGCAATCACGGGAGGACTTAGCATTCCCGGATTGTTCTAATTCGTAAAAAAAGAGGGATTTCCCATGAAAAAGGTATTGATACTCTCGATTCCTACAGGTGGCGGTCATCACCAGGCAGCCAAAGCAATTGAAACGTATTTGAAAGAAAAAGATGATGTAGATTGCAGACTTTTGGATATTGCAGAAAATGTAAACGGGGCACTCGCCGAAGCCGTTTCAAAAGGTTATATTTTAACCACAACGGCTGTTCCGAAACTGTATGGTTCTTTGTATGAATTGTTAGACCAGAGAGAAAATCCGTCTACTGAGGCGACGAAGACATTAAAATTTTTGTCGCAGGTATTTCGAAAAAAACTCTATGCATATATCAAAGAATTTCAGCCGGATGTGATTGTAAGCACGCATCTTTTTGCAAGTCTTACCTTAAACCGAATTGCAAAGCACC
>JAZRET010000036.1:0-22860 GCA_045660945.1 Congzhengia sp. | reverse complement strand
AATACATTCGGCATATCTTCGATATTTAAAATATCCAGTGCCTGATCTAACGGATGCGGCGCGGTATTTAAAAGTTCGCCGCCATAACGGCACTGAAGTGTCTGCCAGTCCCAACGACGTGCGTAGTTGGAAAAGCTAATTGTGATATGATGGATTGTGCCCAAAACGCCGCTGTCAATAATCTCTTTAATGCGCTTATAGTAAGGCGCAACACGGGACTGCTGGAAAACTGTGAGCATCACGCCGTTTTCCTTTGCTGCTTTAATCATGTTTTCACATTCCATCGCATAACGTGCAAACGGTTTTTCTGCAACCACATTCATTTTGTGGTTTAAAAGATCCATCACGACAGGATAACGAAGGTTTGAAAATGTGGATGCGATAACAAAATCGATATCGTTTCTATTAAACAATTCTTTATAATCTGCGTAGGTATCGCAGCCAAAATCTCTATTTGCACGCGCTCTTCTTGCTTCATCAAAATCTACCACAGCAACCATATTGAAGAGTTTTTTTGCTTCATCTGTGCGAAAATATGCAGCATGAATCATATCGCCGCTTCTACCGTAACCAATCAGTGCAACATTTAATTTTTTCATATTTATCTTCCTTCCTTGATTTCGTCTAACATTTTGTGAATTGCAACAATACATTCTTCACTTGCTAAAAAACCACCTTCTGAAAATGCGCTGCCTTTGGGGTTTCTTAAAAGTTCTTCCGAAAGTTCGCCACCCGGTTTATAGTGAGGTTCTAACACAACTGCTCCTTCATAATTTGTTTCCAAAAATTTACGGAACATATCTTTATACGCCACTTCACCGTTTCCTATCGCAACACCGACCGTTTTCCCGTCACGAATGACTGCATCTTTAATATGTACGTGGCAGAAAATATCTTTTACAAACTCATAACCATCCGGGAACGGAATTTCCTCAGGCGAACCGTATAAGTTATTGCCGGGTTCATATAGTGCACGAACATTGGGATGATTAATGTGTCTTACCGTCATCGCTGTTCTTCTGCAGTTAAAGGAACTTGCAGAAGGCTCTGATTCCACCATAAGGGTAATTCCCTTTTCTTCGCAAATGGAAATCGGAAGCGCAAATGCTTCTTTAATCATATCGAGTGTCACGCGGCTATCACGGAAAAAGTCGAAGCATCTGATGTTTTTAACACCTAAAAATTCTGCTTTCTCAACAAGTCTTTTTAATCCTTCGATGTGTTTTGCGCGTGTTTCATCATCAAAATAAGAACACTTAAAGAACGGTGAAGAAATACTCACCAAGGGAAGTTCATATTTATCAGATAAACGCTTGATTTCGTTAAAATCTTCGTCTGTATATTCAAAAGGATCTTTTTCCCATGCAGAACGAAGTTCAAAGCAGTCTAAATTCTGCTCTTTGGCAAATTGGAGTGCCTTGTCTAAATCCTGCGTGATTTCATCTGTAATAATACCAAGTTTAAACATTTTCGTCCCCCTTATAAAAGACTTACGCCGCTGTCAGAGTCACAGTAGAGGCAAGCGTTGTCATGTTTTCTTAAGATGGATGCAGGGCACTTTTCTGTAATTTCGCCGTGCATGGTGTTATCCACTGCATTTGCTTTTGTAGCCGCAGGAACAACACAGAACATATATGTTCCGGATGTAAGCGCGGGAATTGTTAAAGAAAGCGCTGTTTTCGGAACGTCATCAATTTTTGCAAAGCAACCGTCATTTACCTGCTGCTGACGGCAGATGTCATCGAGACCTACCACTTTAATGAGCGCAGGATCGTTAAAATCTGCTACATCGGGGTCGTTAAATGCAATATGACCGTTTTCACCGATGCCTAAGCATACGATGTCCACAGGATGTGTTTTTAAAAGGTCTGTGTAGCGCGCACATTCTTCCTCTGCTTCAGCGGCACTATTGATTAAATACACATTTTTAAACGGAACTTTATCAAAAATCGCATTTTTTAAGAATGTACCGAATCTCTGCGGTGCATCCATAGAAAGACCAATGTATTCATCCATATGAAATGCATTGATTTTTTCCCACGGAATATCTTTCATAGAAACCAAACCTGCGAGCACTTCGTTCTGAGACGGTGCTGCTGCAAATATCATATTGAGTTCTTCTTTTTCTTCGAGTAACGCTAAAATTCTTTCGCGTACGTCTTCTGCCGCAGCCACTCCCATTTCGGCGCGGGTTTTATAAACTTTACATAAAAGTTTGTCTTTTTTCAATTCTTTTAACATATTCTTTCCTCCTAAATTAACATCATCTTAGATAATTTACTACAACATTATCTTAACTTTATTATATATTTCCGTGTTTTTGAAGTCAATTCTTTGTATAAAACACAAAAAAATGCGCAATAAAAAGAAGAATTTAAACCGAAAAAGTTGCTTTTTTCCTTATTAAATTGTATCACAAAAAACGCCCGAAAGCAATCTCTTTCGGGCGTTTTTATTATACTCTTTCGTCGTACATTTTCATTGCTTCCGCGATATCGTCAAAACTGTTGCATTTTCCGTTTTTTACATAAAGATAAGACGTCGTCATACCGGAAACAAGACAGCTTTTTACATCAAGGCCTGCAAGAAGTCCCGCGCAGAAACCGGAGTTGAAGTTATCTCCGCCACCGGTAGTCTTCTTCGGTTTTTCGCAAAGCACACCTTGAACTTCTACTTCTCCGCCATCATAAACCGCGGCAGAACTGTCAACAGGGTGAATGATGACGGTTCCGATACCGGAAAACTCTTTAATTGCTCGTGCGATTGGAAGAGAGCCTTGGTATTCTCCTTCGCACAAAATAGAGTGCATAATCATTGCTTCACTCTTATTTAATCCTAAATAGGTCGGTGCATATTCAGAATAACGACCAAACATCTTAAGCGCCGCTTTGATTTCCTCAGGCGCACGCTTTGCACAGTCCGCAATATCGATATAAATTTTTCTGTCTTTTTTCTTTAATTTCGGCATTACGATTTCTAAAAACTTTTCATAGATCTCGTGGAAATGAATGAGGTAACTCCAGTTTACGAGTGTAATAATATCTGCGTCTTCAAAATATTTTACAAGTTCATCAATACTCACGCGCTCAATTAAATCGTCCCACGTAAGTTCGCTGATGTCTTTGATATTACTCATAATAACTTTTCCATCTTCAAACTCAAAAAGGTAGGAATAGCCCGGCTCTCCCACGCTGATTGTTTTACACTTTTCATGCAGATGGAAAATCGGGTTTACTTCCGGATAGCCTAATGTTCCGATGCAGGTGCAATTTACTCCCATATTTGACAGGCCATTGATATAATGCGGACCGCATCCGCCAAAAGCTGTATCTTCAAATACAAGTTCCACGTTTCCGCTTCTTCCGGCAAGACTTGTAATTCTTTCTCCGAACTGATCTATCGTCGGAAAATAAGTGCACTCAGTTTCGCTTGCGCGAGTTTTGACGGGTTTGATGACGTAGTCTACAAAACCGTCAAATCCAACACTGACGAGTTTTGACTGTACTTCGTCTTTTTTTGCTATAAACTGTTCTGAATATTTCATTTTGCTCTCCTCCAATAATTTATTATGTCTTAGGATTTCTTTATAATTGAAATGATTTTATCTAAGGTTTCTTGCGTCACACCACAATCCAGCAAAAACGCACGAACCTGAGCAGATATCGGCTCATTTGGTGCATAGGTTTCAAGTTCTTTTAAAAACTCCTGATAGTATGGACTGGTTCTTCTTCTGAATTCATCCTGTACAACGTTTTGCTCTTTTAAATCGTATGTGTAGGAATTGGAAAGACCCGTGAGTTCATAGTCTAAATGAATAAGTTCTTCTCTATCCCCAGCGAGTGCCCTTAAGTAGAACGCAATCGCTCCGGTGCGGTCAGCTCCCGCCAGACAGTGAAAATATATGGGATAGTTTGATTCATCTGACAAAAACTCCATGATTTTACAAACGCCACGCTTGTGCTCTTCAAAAAATGCTTCACAGTATGCTCTGTATGGAAGGCAAATAAAACGAACATTTTCTCCCCCGCCGGATGGTCTGTTCGGGTCAAGACCTCCACGAAGATCAATCTCTGTTTTGATGTTCAGTTCGCCACAAAACGTACGCTTTCCTTCGTCGGTCAGCGGATACACCAAATCCATATCAGCGCCACGGTAAAGAAGTCCTTGACGAATGTTTTTGCCTCCCAAATCGCGAACATTATATGTTCCGTCAATCCGGATAAAACGGATCTCGTTATCTTTTGTGAAAAAGCGAAAACTTTCCCCTCCGTTTACGCGCCAGAAGTATTCCTGACCGACCTCAAGGTTTTCTACCTCGCAAGACGGTTTTTCACATACAACGCGATAGCATTCTGAAAACTCTTTATTCTTTGATAATTCAAACACATCACCTGCTTCCCCATCCCAGGAAAAGGAAAGCGGTCTTTGGTATGTATACTCGATTTCCAAATCTTTTATCGGTCTGAACCATTCTGTTGCCGCATCAATCCCCTGCGTCTTCACGGTTTTGATAAAAGACGCCTGTATCTCAGTATATGTATCAAAAATAAAATCTTGAGGTGGATATAACAGGTTCCTTTTTTGTTTCATTTTCAATCCCTCTTTCCATACGAAACACAATAAAATTCTTTTTCAGTATAACACAATCCGTCTCTCTTTGCAAGGAGAAAAATTCTCTTTTTACTCTTCGTTTTGATACATCGACTGCGCCAAATGAATAAAAGCCTTTACCGCCGGACTAATGTTTCTTTTACGTTTGTGACCAATGTAGAGTGTTCTCCTTGCAAACGGCGTGTCAATTTTATAAAACAAAAGATTTCCGCTGTCGTTTGCGTGCTTTACAACTGTATCCGTTGTAAAGGTGATTCCCATTCCGGAGCCTGCAATGTGATACGTTGTCTGAAGCTGATCTACGCTGATTAACGGTTTGGGTACAAACCCATATTCACCGCAAATTTTATAGCACCGCTTCTGCATGTCGTTACCAATTTTTAGAAGAATAAATTTTTCGTCTTTAAATTTGCTCAGGTCAACTCCCGGAATATCTTTCGAAAGGTGCTTTCCGGCACGAACATCACGCACAGTAAGCGTTTTGTCATATGCTTTTAAATCAGGGATATGCTCCCTTGGAATCGCAAGAAGAATTTGCTCTTCAATAAAAGGATACGTTACAAAGTTTTGCTCATCAAAACGATAGTCGATTAATGCATCGATTTCTTCTGACATCAACTTTTCAATCAGACTGAATGAGTGCGATTCTGTCATCGTGATATCAACACCCGGATGTTCTTTTTTAAACCGCATAATGATTTTCGGCAAAATAAAGGATGAAACAAAACTCGGTCCTCCGACCGTTACCTTACCAACCGTTAAATCATAAATACTTTCAATTTGGCTTTTTAAATTATGCTCTATTTTTTGCATTTCTTCCACTGCGGAAATATAGAGTTTTCCCGCTTCTGTAAGTGCAAGAGGTGAAGCACCGCGATCAAAAATCTGATATCCCAGTGCTTCTTCTGCTTTTTTCACCGTAAGACTTAAAGCCGGTTGCGAAATAAAGAGTTTTTTTGCCGCCTGTGTAAAGCTCTCTTCCTGATAAATCTTATAAATATAATCTGCGTATTTGAACACAAAACCACCCCATAAGCATTTATAAATAACATTTATATATTTATATGTATTTGATTATAACACAACCAAATGCTATAATCAATACGAAACACAACAAAATTTGTAAAAAGGGGAATAAAAATGACGATTTGTTCAAAAAGAATGGAACTTGTAAATTCAGACATCCGCGGTAAAAATTATCTTGCCTCTTTAGAACTTGAGAAAAAAGGCGAGAAAATTTTAAAATTAAACACAGGGAATCCGGCAACCTTTGGTTTTGAGATGCCCGAAAGCGTAATAAAGGCTCTGTCTGAAAACTTACCAAAATCCTTAGGCTACAGTGACATTCGCGGCATGCTCCCCGCCCGCGAAGCAATTTTTAACTATCACAGAGAAAAAGGAATCAGAGATTTTACAATCAACGACATTTTTATCGGAAACGGTGTGAGCGAAATCGCTTCTATGGTTTCGAATGTTTTGTTTGATGCGGGCGATGAAGTGTTGTGTCCGACTCCCTGCTACTCTTTATGGAACAACGAGGTGCTCCTTCGCGATGCAAAGCCTGTTTTTTACAGATGTGACGAAGAAAACGATTGGAATCCCGATACGAAACATATTGAAAGTTTAATCACCGATAAAACAAAAGCGATTTTAATCATCAACCCGAACAATCCCACAGGCGCACTTTACAGCAATGAAATCTTAGAGGAAATTGTCCATATTGCAGAAAAGCACGATTTGGTGATTTTGTCCGACGAAATTTATGACCGTCTTTTGTTCGACGGAAAAACGCATACATCAACCGCATTTTTTGCGAAAAACGTTCCCGTTATCACAATGAACGGACTTTCCAAATCCCACTGTTTATGCGGTTTTCGCTGCGGATGGATGGTGATTAGCGGACCTTTAGACAAACGTTCTCAAATTACAGAATCCCTCGTTAAACTTGCATCTGTTCGGCTTTGTCCGAATGCAATTATGCAGACGATCATTCCCGCAGCGCTAGCTGACACAGAATATACCAAAAAATTAGTTTCTCCCGGTGGAAGACTGTACGAACAACGAAAGGCTACTTTCAAGGCTTTGGATAAAGCAAAATGTCTTTCCTATGTCAAGAACAGCGGAACTTTCTATGTATTCCCGAAAATTATTAAAAATGCCGAAAAAATCACAGATGACCGAAAGTTTACATACGATCTTTTGATGGACAAACACATTTTAGTTGTTCCGGGAAGCGGCTTTTTATATGATACACCCGACCATTTCCGTATTGTGATGCTTCCTGAACCCAACATTTTAGGACCTGCGGTAACAGAAATTGCTGACTTTATTAAAAATTTATAAATAAAAAAAAGGCGCCCGAAAGGCGTCTTTTTTATTTGATTTCTTTCATGCATTCATAAATTTTATAAACGTCACCCGCACCCATGGTAATTACCATATCACCTGAGGATGCATTTTCTAAAAAGTATGCTGCAACATCTTGAAACTCTTTGATATAAACGGCGTTACCGCTTTTTTCGTTTACCGCATCCACTAGGTCTTTAGAATGAATGAGACCGGTATCTTTTTCGCGTGCCGCGAAGATATCCGTAATAACCAAATGGTCGCAATCAGAAAATGCGGTTGAAAATTCGTCTTTTAACGCGTAAGAGCGCGTGTAGGTGTGCGGCTGGAAG
Source organism: Congzhengia sp. (assembly GCA_045660945.1). GTDB lineage: Bacteria > Bacillota > Clostridia > UBA1381 > UBA9506 > Congzhengia. The sequence goes on along the minus strand of JAZRET010000036.1, from coordinate 15,571 downwards.
ACGCACCAAACTTTCTTTCCTTTCTGCATTGTTTTGGCAGAAGAAAGCGTTGCTTTAATTTCCGTCGGATGATGTGCATAGTCATCAATTACTTTGATGCCGGAAAGTTCCCCTTTCCACTCAAATCTGCGGTTTGTGCCGGTAAAGGATGAGAAGCCTTCTTGAATTGCTTCAGGCGATACACCCAAAAGGTCAGAAACCGCAAACACGGAAAGTGCGTTCTGCACATTGTGCATTCCGGGAACATTTAACTTGATATGAGAGAAGAATACGCCTTTTTTCATCACATCAAACGCCGGGAATCCGTCTTCACTAAAGGTAATATTGTCCGCAAAATAATCTGCGCTCTTTTCTTTTGTAGAAACAGAAACAATTCGTTTTTCTGTTCCGGATACTGCCTTTTTCACGTTGTCATCATCAAAATTTGCAATTACCGCGCCGCCGACCGGTGTTTTTTCCACAAACTGACGGAAGCACTCGATAATATCATCTAAATCTTTAAAGTAATCTAAATGGTCCTCTTCAATATTTAAAATAATACTGTAAAGCGGGAAAAACTTTAAAAAACTTGCGCAATATTCACACGCTTCGGTCACAAAATATTCTTTTCCGCCATCGCGCATATTACCGCCGATCAGAGGCAGAACACCCCCAACTAAAATTGTAGGATCTAAGTCTGCCGCAACAAAAATATGCGAAAGCATAGAGGTTGTAGTGGTTTTTCCGTGCGTTCCACTTACGGCAACGGGGTATTTATAGTTTTTCATCATCGCCCCTAAAAGCGTTGCGCGTTCTATCATTGGAATCCCGTTTTTCTCCGCCTCGACAAGTTCCGGATTATCCTTTTTGATCGCCGCTGTATAAACTACTAACCCTGCGTCTCGTACATTTTCAGCTTTATGTCCGATAGAAACGGGGATACCGTTTTTTTCAAGTTCCTCTGTTGTCTCACTATCTTTAAAATCAGAACCGGCTACGGAGTAACCATCATTTTTCAGGATTTGCGCCAAAGCGCTCATACTGATTCCGCCAATGCCGACAAAAAACACTTTATTCTCTTTTGAAAAATTTGATAAATCAAACTCTGTCATGAAAATCTACCCTTCTGTTGCAAAATACTTGCATAAGATATATCTATTATATAACAAGTCGCAGAAAATTAAAAGTCTTTTTTTCAATTTCTGTATAATTTATTAGATTTTGCCAAAACTAACCTTGAAATCAAGAAAACATCTTTTATTGGTTTACAAAACGCTCGCGCAGCCCATAGCGAGGGCAAACACACAACATTTGTGGGCAGAAAGGGAAAGGTTTTAGTATGGATATCACCGATATCAGAATTCGTAAAATCAATTTAGACTCCAAAATGAAGGCAATTGTTTCCGTTACCTTTGATAACTCTCTGGTCGTACACGACATCAAGGTTATTGAGGGTGCAGATAAACTCTTTGTCGCGATGCCAAGCAGGAAAACTCCCGAGGGCGAATATAAAGACATCGCGCACCCCATCAATTCCGGTATGCGCGACACTTTGGAAAACTCTATTTTAGAAAAATATCAAACGGCACTTTTAGAAGAATCTGAAGCGCCGATGTCTTAAATAAGATCGAAAAAAAGAAGCCTCATGGCTTCTTTTTTCAATCTTTACAAACGGAACACACCGCTTCTGCCGCGATTCCTTCACCGCGCCCTGTAAACCCCAACTTTTCTGTAGTCGTGGCTTTTACGTTTACGCGGTCAACGGAAAGTCCTGTCGCGAGCGCTATTTTTTTCACCATTTCAGGAATATAATCCACCAGTTTCGGTTTTTGTGCGATAATCGTAATGTCGACATTTGAAACGAAAAATCCTTTTCGTTTTACCAAAAGCATCACATGTTTTAAAAGTTCTAAACTGTCTGCACCGCGGTATTTTTCGTCGGTATCCGGAAAATGTTTTCCAATATCGCCTAACGCCACCGCACCCAAAAGTGCATCCATTAATGCGTGCGTTGCCACGTCTGCATCGGAATGACCTAAAAGACCCAGTTCATATGGCACTTCGGTGCCACAAAGAATCAGTTTTCTGTTTTCGGAAAATTTGTGCACGTCAAAGCCGTGCCCTACTCTCATATCCATTATTTTTCCTCCAAAATTTTCTCTGCGATTAAAATGTCTTCCGGCGTTGTTACTTTGATATTTCGATATGCGCCTTCTGTGATAAAGATTTTTTCTCCCAAGCGTTCCACCAAAGAGCAATCATCCGTTGCTTTTTCCAGAATTTCTTCTGCACAGTTATAGGCGGAAAAGAGAAGTTCTTTTTGAAACACCTGCGGCGTTTGAATTTCATAAACTTCGTTTCTGTCTATAGTTTCAGCAATAAAACCATTTCTATCGGCGCGCTTTAGCGTACATTTCGGATGCACACCACACGCCGCCGCTTTATGTTTTTTCGCCGCTTCAATAGTGTTTTTTATGGTATTTTGAGAAATGAGCGGTCTTGCACCATCGTGAACTGCAATAAAATCAGCCATTTCCGACACTTTTTCCAGTGCCGCCTTTACGGATGCTGCACGATGACTTCCGCCCTTTACTACGGCGGTTACTTTTTTTATTTTATATTCTTGGACTAAGCTGAGAATTTCGCCGATATCTTCTTCCCTTGCAGGAATGACGATTTCATCGATATCCGCGCTTTTTTCGAGTGCCAAAAGCGTATGCGCAAGCACCGGGATGTCGCATAAGTTCAAAAACAACTTGTTTTTTTCTGCACCCATACGCGTTCCCGAGCCACCCGCAGCAACAACGGCACTGACAAACTTTTTTTGTTGATTCATATTGCTTCTCCTGATTTTTATTTCATTCGATCTAGATGCTTTTTCAAAAATTCCCCCGTATACGAGCCTTTTATTTTCATCACTTCTTCAGGCGTTCCTGTTGCAATTACTTTTCCGCCCTTGTCGCCGCCCTCGGGACCTAAATCAATGATATAGTCTGCCGTTTTAATGACATCTAAATTGTGTTCGATGACAAGCACCGTATTTCCGGCATCCACCAAACGGTCTAATACTTCTAAAAGTTTATGCACATCCCCCGAGTGAAGTCCCGTTGTGGGCTCATCCAAAATGTAAAGGGTTCTGCCCGTTCCACCACGCGAAAGTTCAGTCGCAAGCTTTACACGTTGCGCCTCACCACCGGAAAGCTGCGTGGAAGGCTGACCGAGTTTTACATACGACAATCCAACATCGTAAAGCGTTTGAAGTTTTCGTTTGATTTTCGGATGATTTTCAAAGAAAACGAGCGCTTCTTCCACGGTCATATCTAAAACTTCATAAATATTTTTTCCTTTATAGGTTACCTCTAAAGTTTCCCTGTTATAGCGTTTGCCTTTACACACATCACACGGCACAAACACATCCGGTAAAAAGTGCATTTCGATTTTGATAATACCATCACCGGAGCACGCCTCACATCTGCCACCTTTTACATTGAAACTAAATCTTCCTGCTTTATATCCGCGCATTTTGGCTTCATTGGTTGCCGCAAAAAGTTCGCGGATATCGCCGAAAAGTCCCGTATAGGTTGCAGGGTTTGAGCGCGGTGTTCTGCCGATAGGCGACTGGTCGATATCGATAATTTTATCAAGATGCTCTATGCCTTCCGCAGACGTAAAACGTCCCGGAACGGTATGTGCACGGTTTAAAGTTTTCGATAAATATTTATTGATAATTTCATTTACCAGGGATGATTTACCGGAACCCGAAACACCGGTTACCGCCGTAAATGTTCCCAAAGGAACTGAAACATCCACATCTTTTAAGTTGTTTTCACTGCATCCGCGGAACGTAATTTTCTCTCCATTTCCCGGTCTTCTTGTTTCAGGCATTGGGATTTTCTTTTTGCCGCTTAGATACTGACCGGTGAGCGATTCTTCACACGCCATAATTTCCTCTGCAGTACCCTGACAAATGACAGAGCCGCCGTGCACCCCTGCGCCGGGGCCAACATCTACGATGTGGTCTGCCTCAAGCATGGTATCTTCATCGTGTTCAACCACAACTAAGGTATTTCCTAAATTTGTAAGTCTTCTTAAAGCCGCCAAGAGTTTGTTATTATCTCTTTGATGAAGCCCGATAGATGGCTCGTCCAAAATATACAAAACGCCCATTAATCCCGAGCCGATTTGTGTTGCCAAACGGATTCTCTGTGCTTCTCCACCCGAAAGCGTACTCGCAGAGCGTGAAAGCGTTAAATACTCAAGCCCAACTTCACACAAAAAGCCGATACGCTCGTTGATTTCTTTTAAAACTCTGCCCGCAATTTGCATATCGCGCTCAGAAAGTTTTAACTCTTGAAAGAATTTTCTCGCCTTTGCCACGGGAAGGTTCGTTACTTCATCAATATTCATTCCGCCAACCGTAACTGCCAAAACGTCTGGGCGCAAGCGTTTTCCCTGACACTCAGAACACAGTTCAAAGCGCATCATTTTTTCATATTCTGCTTTCATAAAATCACTGTTTGTATCTCTGTATCTGCGCTCTAAATTATTGATAATTCCCTCAAACGCCGCATAAAAACGCGATGTTCCATAGGAGCGTTTTAAAAAGAGCTCAAGTCGCTCCCCTTTTGTTCCATAAAGGAGCGCATCTTTTGCTTCTTTGCTATAGTCTTTTATCTTGGTATCTGCTGTAAAGCCATATCGCTTTCCAAGTGCGTCAAAATACATTCTGCTCATGGATTCTTCCTTATCAGAACTTCCCCAACCCATCGCAGTGATTCCGCCTTCGTTGATACTTTTCTCTCCATCTAAAATTAAATCAGGAGAAATTTTCATCATACTTCCGATGCCCGCACATTTCGGGCACGCACCCATTGGATTATTAAACGAAAACATACGTGGTGCGAGTTCTTCCATACTGACGCCACAATCATCGCAGGCGAAATTTTGCGAAAACATCAGTTCTTCTCCATCGGTCACATCGATAATCACAACGCCTTTTGCGAGGTTTGCTGCAGTTTCGATAGAGTCTGTGAGTCTTCTGTCGATGCCCTCTTTCATCACAAGACGGTCAATCACGATTTCAATACTGTGTTTTTTATTTTTCTCCAGTTTGATTTCTTCCGAGAGGTCATAAACCAAACCATCCACACGAACGCGCACATAGCCGTTTTTCTTGGCATCTTCAAAGAGTTTTACATGTTCGCCTTTTTTTCCGCGGATAACAGGCGCGAGTACCTGAAATTTCGTGCGTTCAGGCAATTCTTTTACATGGTCTACAATCTGGTCAATCGTTTGCTTTTTAATTTCTTTTCCGCATTTCGGACAATGCGGAATTCCCACGCGGGCATATAAAAGTCTTAAATAGTCATAAACTTCCGTAACCGTTCCCACGCTGGAACGCCGGTTTTTTGATGTGGTTTTCTGGTCGATACTAATCGCCGGAGATAACCCCTCAATGTACTCTACATCCGGCTTTTCCATCTGTCCTAAAAACAGGCGTGCGTAAGATGACAAAGACTCTACATACCGTCTTTGTCCTTCTGCATAAAGCGTATCAAACGCAAGCGACGATTTTCCCGAACCGGAAATCCCCGTAAACACGACGAACTTGTCACGCGGGATTTTTAAATCGACGTTTTTTAAATTATGCTCTTTTGCGCCTTTGATATAGATATACTTTTCTGACATATACTTTTTGCTTCTCCTTTGTTTACGGTACAAAAACGATGCCTAATGTAAGACCTGCGGTAATGCTTTTTACGCGCGCTCCGGCATCTTCTATCAAGTTCTTTTGTTCTTCTTTTGCGAGTTTCGAAAATTCAACAAACTCTTCGGGAAGTTTTTCAATCGAATAATTTTTTACATCGTAATCTTTTTTCGATTCTACCGTCACGGAAAAATATTTTGCATCCAGTTCCGGTGTCTTGGTAAACTCTCTGATATCCGTAGAATATGTGATTTTGCTATATTCTACTCTATTTTCTGTGTATGTTTCATATTTCAATTCGTATGTGGCTATGCCATTCTCATCGTAAGGTATCACCTCAAAACTTCCGTTTCGATTCCAATAAAAATGCAGCGTTTTCTTGCCGTCTTTGACAAGAGTAAAGGTGTCACTTACCACACATTTATCTTTGTCAACTTCGGTCACAAGCTGAAGTTTTACTTCGTTTTCAGTGAGGTCTGTTAAAAACTCCGCAAGCGCGCGATCATACTCTTTTTCAAACTGCGAAAGCGTCATAGAAGGCACCAAAACTGAAGTGCCTAAAAATAGTTCGTCGCCGTTTTTTGAAAGTTTCTCGCGTTCTTTATATAAAAACTGCTTAAAACCATAATCCTGATAGAGTTCTGATACAATACCAGATAACACACGGCTCGCATCGGCAGAAACCGTTATTGTTTTTCCTTGATTGGTATCTTCTGAAGAAACGGCATCATCCGGCAAAACCCTATAAAGTTTTAAGACGTAAGATACCAGATAATCTTTCCATTTCTCTTCATCCATTCCGGTTAAAAGATTGGTGTCCGGATGAATGCCCTGTTCTGCTAAAATCAGGTGCGGAACTTCTTTTGCGTTTTTTCCGTTTACCGGAGTGTCTAAAAGTTCTTTGCTCGACAAAACGTGCTTTCCGTCACGACTTATATTTTTGGTCTTCAATACCTCTTGATCAAAAAAACGAAGGGTTGTTTCATATGTTCCTTCCGTGTCGGAAAGGTATAGGTTCTCAGTGCGAAATTCAACAGTATTTAAAGCTTCTACCAACTTGGGTGTGGTGTAATCGCCTTCTAAGTGAAATCTTGTGTCCGTTGTTTTAAAAAATGCTTCAGACGTTTCTTGTTTTTCGGACATCTTTATCGTTTTAGCGTGCGAAATCACAAGCAAATCTTTATTGCTTGGAAAAAAATAACGGAATGCAAGATACCCAAAAACACCAATAAGAATTGCAAAAAGAGCAGCAAAAATCCAAAGGATGACACGAAGCCATATCTTTTTATTCTTTGGGTTTTTGTTTTCTTTTTCTTTCATCTTTTCATTTTCCGGTTCTGAATTTTTTTTAAACTCTTCCATGTGCACCTCCAAAACCTATAATAATCCAATTATTACTATACACTATTTTGCCCGAAAAATCAATGGATATTTTTTCGTTTAGAACAATAAAACTTCCCAAAAACGGACAAAATAGACAAAAGGAGGTTTCAAGATGGAAGAAAAGATCATTTCAAAGAAAAGACGACTTTTATTATGCGCCGCAGGTGGCATTGTGGCAGGTTTTTTTAACGGACTCTTCGGAAGTGGCGGCGGAACGATTATCGTACCATTTCTAGAAATCTTTCTAAAAGTGGATGCAAAAAAATCCCACGCAACCGCAATTTTAATCATTCTCGGATTTACACTAGTAAGTTTACTTTTTTACGGCTTTTCCGGCACGCTTAATTTCCCATTGGCGCTAAAGGTTTCATTAGGCGGTGTCATTGGTGGTTTTCTGGGGGCAAAACTTTTGGGGAAACTCACGTTTTCTGCAATTCATAAAATTTTTGGCATCTTTATGATGATTGCCGCAGCGAGGATGGTGTTTTTTAAATGAACTGGATTTCGTATTTGGCAGGACTTTTTTCCGGCGTTTTGAGCGGAATGGGTATAGGCGGCGGCACAATTTTAATCCCGGCTTTGACGCTTTTTTCCGGAATCAGTCAACATACGGCACAAGGCGTAAATTTGCTATATTTTATCCCAACTGCCGCAATTGCACTTTTCATCCACAGAAAAAATCATCAACTTCTCTTTAAACTCGCTATCCCTGTGGTTTTATTCGGCATTCTTGGCGCAGCAGGTGGTGCGTTTTTGGCACTTAAATTAAAAAGCGACCTCCTCAGAAAACTCTTTGGAATTTTCTTATTTTTGATGGGCGCATACGAAGTTTATAAAGGTTTTCGTAAAAAAACATAAATTCTGTGAATTTTTTTGAAAAAATTCGCCTTTTACTATTTACGAAAAGCGCAAAATGTGGTATGATAATAGAGGATTATGATATAAACTTGAAAGTATTATGAAATTTCAGTTTGAGGTGACAGCAATTGCAAAAATTTATACCTGATTATTACTACCAAAGCATTTCCGAAATTCCAATATCTATACTCAAAGAAAAAGGTATCAGCGCTGTGATTTGCGACCTTGACAACACATTAGACAGTCACAGAACATTTACCCCATCAGAAACCGCACTTGCCTTTTTAACAGAACTAAAGCAGCAAAACTTTGAAGTTTGTATCATTTCAAACGGAAAACAACCAAGAGTTGACCGCTATCTGGCAAAACTCTCACTGCCCTACATTGCAGAAGCCGGTAAACCGCTTAAGAAAAGTTACCGAAATGCTTTAAAAATATTAAAGCGCAAACCAAAAGATGTTGCCTTTATCGGCGACCAGATTTTTACTGATGTATGGGGCGCAAACAGAATGGGCCTTACTACCATCCTGGTAGAACCCATAGAATCCATCGAAAATGCATTTTTCTATTTCAAACGACCACTTGAAAAACTCATCAAAAAACGTATCAACAAAGAGAGATAAACTATGTATGAAATTTTAGACCGTATTTCCGGTCCTGAAGACGTCAAAAAATTAAATACGAAAGAATCGGAACAATTAGCGCAGGAAATCCGCGCGTTTTTAATTACGTCCGTTTCTAAAACCGGAGGACACCTTGCTTCAAACCTTGGTGTTGTGGAACTCACTATAGCACTCTTTCGCGCATTCTCTCTCCCTGCGGACAAGCTCATCTGGGATGTTGGACATCAAAGCTATGTACACAAACTCTTGACCGGAAGACGCGACCGTTTCTCTAGCCTTCGTCAGTTTGAAGGATTGGCAGGTTTTCCAAAACGCTCGGAAAGCGAGTACGATGCATTTAATACCGGTCACTCCAGCACGTCCGTTTCAGCGGCGCTCGGTCTTTCTGAAGCAAATGCATTAAATGGAAATGACGATCACGTTGTTGCAATCATCGGCGACGGTGCACTCTCCGGCGGTATGGCTTTAGAGGCTCTGTGTGACGCAGGCAATCTGAAACGAAACTTTATTGTAATTTTAAACGACAACAATATGTCCATTTCAAAAAGTGTAAACGGCTTTACAAAGCACCTTACAAAACTTCGTGCTGTACCTGCTTATTTGACGTTTAAATCAAGACTCGAAACATTTTTATCCCGCAGTTCCGCAGGGCGAAAATTTGTTTTGTTCTTAAAAAAAGTAAAAGATATTATTAAACATCTCCTAATTGGAAAGACGATGTTTGACAATATGGGATATACATATTTAGGTCCGATTGACGGACACGATGTGGAAAGTCTTACAAAAATGCTCGAGCACGCAAAGAAAATAAAAGGACCCGTTCTGCTTCACTGCCTGACCGTAAAAGGAAAAGGTTATAAGTTTGCAGAAGAAGACCCGACAATTTATCACGGCGTCAGCACATTTGAGGCGGCAAAAGGCGTAAAAAGCACACTCAGTGCACCAACCTACTCCGCCGTTTTAGGCGATACTTTATGTGCGCTTTCAGAGGAAAACAACGAACTTTGCGTAGTCACTGCGGCGATGGCGGCCGGAACAGGAACAGACGGTTTTTCCGAAAAATATCCCGACCGTTTTTATGATGTTGGCATCGCGGAACAACACGCAGTTACCTTTGCGGCAGGTCTTGCCGCTGGTGGGAAACACCCTTTCGTTGTGATTTATTCTTCTTTCTTGCAAAGAGCGTATGACCAGATCCTGCACGATGTTTGTCTGCAGAATTTAAACGTTGTATTTTGTATTGACCGTGCCGGAATTGTTGGCGAAGACGGCGAAACGCATCACGGCCTTTTTGATTTGGCATTTCTTTCTTCTATGCCAAATATGACCGTTCTTGCACCGGCAGATTTTAAAGAACTCAGGGAAATGCTCTCCTATGCCGCAAGCGGAACGCACCAAGGACCACTTGCTATCCGCTATCCGAGAGGCACAGAAAAATTGGCGATTGATTCTTCTCCATTTGTTCCGTTTTGTTATGAAACCGTTTCAGAAGGAAAAGAAATCTGCATTCTTTCCATTGGAACAATGCTGAAAACCTGCATCGATGCTAAAAAAATACTGCTTGAAAAAGGAATTTTTCCCACAATCATCAATCTGCGTACGGCATTTCCGCTTTCTAAAGATACGATTTTAAATCTTGCAAAACAGTATCCTTATATCGTAATCTTAGAAGACGGAAGCATTACCGGCGGAATCGGTGAGCACATTGCATCTTTCATCTCCTCTGAAAATATAAACTGCAAAGTTTTAACAAAGGGGTATCCTCCGATTGTACCGCACGGAAGTCCGGATTCTCTTACGAATCTTTGCAAAATGGATTCTCACTCCGTGGCAGAAGAAATTTTAAATTTGATCGAAAGGTAAATTCGTATGGCTAACAATCATAAAGTCGAATTACTTGCTCCGGCAGGAAATTTAGAGCGTTTAAAAGTTGCACTCGCCTATGGCGCTGATGCGGTTTATGCCGGCGGCGATTCATTTTCTCTTCGCGTCCGCGCAAAAAACTTTTCAAACGAAGATTTAAAACGCGGTATTGACCTTGTGCATAACGCAGGTAAAAAGTTTTATTTAACCGCGAATGTAATTTTGCACAACCATGAAATAGAGTCATTTTTAGAATATTTAGAAGATGTGAAAAAACTTGGCCCCGATGCGCTCATTATTTCAGATCTCGGCGCATTTGAACTTGCCAGAGAATACGTGCCGGAAATTCCGGTACACGTCAGTACGCAGGCAAATAATGTAAATTATGCAACCGTAAACAGTTGGCACAAAAGAGGCGCTTCCCGCGTTGTTTTGGGACGCGAACTTTCACTTTCCGAAGTAAAAACCATTCGCGAAAAGACCTCACCCGATTTAGAACTCGAAGCGTTCGTGCATGGTGCGATGTGTATTTCCTACTCCGGAAGATGCCTCTTAAGTAGTTATATGACCGGAAGAGAATCCAATTCCGGTGACTGTGCGCACCCGTGTCGTTGGAACTACTTTTTGATGGAAGAAAAAAGACCGGGAGAATACTTGCCCGTTTACGAAAATGATAAAGGCACATTTATTTTCAACTCCAAAGATATGTGCATGATTGAGCATATTCCGGAGCTTATCGATGCCGGCGTCACGAGTTTTAAAGTGGAGGGCCGCGTAAAAACAGAATATTATGTAGCAACCGTTGTTGGCGCGTATCGCCGCGCGATTGATGCGTATTTAGAAAACCCTGAAAAGTATCAGTTTAATCCCGAATGGATGGAAGAACTTTATAAAGTTTCAAACCGTGGATACACCAAAGGTTTTTGGCTCGGAAATCCTTATAAAGACGGGCAGGAATATGAAAATGGCGGTTATTTTCAGGAATATAATGTTGCCGCGATTGTAGATACTACCCTCCCCGACGGACGCGTGTTGTTTACGCAAAAGAACAAACTCTCCGTTGGAGAAACGGTAGAGGTGATGATTCCGGGAGAAGAACCTTTCCCCTTCACAGTAACAGAAATGAAGGACACAGACGGAAACGCTCTAGACAGTGTTCCGCACCCGATGCAAAAATTTACGATGGACATATCCCGGCCACTTCCTGAGTTTTCCATGCTCAGAAAAAAACTTTAATGGAGGAACGTTTATGTTTTCGCAAAAAATTGGTCCCGGTATTTCAAAAGAACAAGCAGCAAACCGGAACTATTTCGATATTTTAATCAGACATTTCGGCGACATTTCTAAGGCTTCCATTTGGTATGCTTTGGCGAACATTTTGTTTTTTATTGCAACTTACATCTTAATGTCAGCCTATTTTACATGGGATAATTTAGCAAAAATTGCAATTGGCTTTTTAAATGGCGAGGTTGTTTTGCTTCCGATTGTGCCGTTTCTTCCTTTGATGCTTACCGGACCATTCACAGCAGGACTTACCTTTGTTACACGTAACTTTGCAAAAGAGGAACATACTTTTATCCGTTCAGACCTTTTTGAGCACGCAAAGAAAAACATAGGCTACGCGCTCATTACCAGTGTTTTAACCACGCTTGTAGCATATCTTCTTTTGCAAGCTTTAATCGTTTATAACAGTTTCTTCCTTTCAAATGGTTTGCCTGTGGCAGTGCTTTATACTTTGTTTGCAATCATAACTTGTCTTCTTATAATTATGAGTTACTATATTTACCCGATTATGGTAACATTTCGTATGAACTACAAAACCATTTTGAAAAATGCGTGGACATTTACCATTTTAAAGTTGCCACAAAATTTATTTTTCTTTGTAATTTTGGCAGCAATTAACATCGGCGCGTTTTATTTGTGTAATTTCGTAATTTATATGCCGTTTTTGTGGATCATTTTAATGTGCATATTTCTCACGGGATTTACTTCATACACAGCAAACTACTACATCTGGCATGTGTTAAATAAATACATTGTGCAGTATGTGACAAAAAAAGAAAAGGAAGAATCCATTTTCAGCGATGACCCGTGGGATGCATTTGATAAGGCAACCGGCGGTGATAACTGGGAAACCTTTACAGAAACTTCCGACGAAGATCCGAGCATTTAAAGGAGAACTTTATGAATTTTGAATTTCACGCAGCAATTTTCGATTTAGACGGAACGCTGCTTGACACAATAGAAGATTTGGGGGCCGCTATGAACCGTACACTTCTCCACTACGGCTTTCCCGCGCTCCCTTTAGAACATCACAAAAGATCCATTGGAAACGGTGTGAGAAAATACGCCGAAAGGAGCATTCCCGAAAAATCTTTAAGCGATGCGCTTTTAGATGAATTTACAGCGCGGATGAAAAAAGACTATCGGGAAAACAGCATGGTCCTTACCAAACCCTTTGACGGAATCTTGCCTCTTCTTGACAAAATGCAGGAAAAAGGCATTCTGATCAGCGTTCTGACAAACAAGGTAGATGCCTTTGCAAAAGAAATGGTAGCACACTACTTTAAAGGTTATGACTTTAAACTGGTTGTCGGCGAACGAGAAGGGATTCCCAAAAAGCCCAATCCCCGTATGGCAAATTTTATTTTGGGAAATTTAGGAGTGACTCCCTGCAAAGCCGTTTTCATTGGAGACTCTATTTACGATATCCAAACAGGCAGAAACGCCGGAATGTTTACAATCGGTGCCGCCTGGGGATATCAACCAAAAGAATTGCTTTTAAAGGAAAATCCAACTTATCTTTTGGATACACCTTTTGATTTATTAAATCGATTATAATTTAAAGACAATATAAAGGAGCGAAAAACATGGCAAATGTAAAACCGTTTAAGGGACTCCGTTACGACACGGAAAAGGTAGGTTCTTTGACCAACGTCACAACCCCTCCCTATGACATTATCTCCCCCGAGGAACAGGAAAATTACTCTAAAAACGAGCATAGCATCATTCATTTAGAACTTGGAAAAACGTTTGACACCGATACAGAAAATGAAAACCGCTATACACGCGCAAACAAAGCCTTAACCGAATGGATGGATGAAGGCGTTTTGAAATTTGAAGAAAAACCGGCATATTACCTCTACGAAGAAATCTTCTCTCTTCCGGACGGAAGCGTGAAATCTTTAAAAGGTATTTTATCTGCCGTGGAACTTGTTCCCTTCTCTGAAAAAATCGTGCTTCCGCATGAAGAAACGCTTTCTAAAGCAAAAGCAGACCGTTTTCAGTTAATGGATGCAACACACGCAAACTTCAGCCCGATTTATTTCCTTTACATGGACGAAAAGAAAACGGTAAATAAAATCATCGATGAGGTTTCCAAAACCACACCGACAGAAACTTTTAAAACAGATGATGGCATCATTCACAACATGTGGGTGATTTCAGATACCGACACTTGCGAAAAAATTCAGGCAGCTTTTATTGATAAACAACTCTTTATCGCAGACGGTCACCACAGATACGAAACCGGCTTAAACTTTAAAGCGAGACTCGAAGAAAAAATCCCCGATTTTGACAAAACCCACGGTGGAAATAACATCATGGCGTTTGCAGTTGAAATGGATGACCCCGGACTAGTAGTACTCCCCACACACAGAATGGTAAAAGATTTAGAGACTTTTGATAAAGAAGACGTGCTTGATAAACTCTCTGTAAACTTTAACGTGACTGCATACACCTCAGAAAACGTTGCAAAAGACGCCGAAAAGCATTTAGATGCAAATAAAGACGTTCCGTCTTTTGTGTTCTGCACGGGAAAAAATGAATTTTACCTTTTAACGCTTAAAAATGAAGATGCAATGAAATGCGCACTTCCCGAAAAGTCCGATGCTTATCGCGGTCTTGATGTAAGTGTTCTGCATACACTCATTTTAGATGCAATTTTCGGTATTGATACCGTGAATATGGCAAACCAGAAAAACTTGGTTTATACCAAATACGCAGACGAAGCAGTTGATTCTGTTGCAAGTGGAAAAGCACAGTGCTCTTTCCTTTTAAATGCAACAAAAGTGCGCCAGATTAAGGACGTTTCTCTTTTAAACGAAAAAATGCCGCAGAAATCTACGTACTTCTATCCGAAACTGATTACAGGTCTTGTAATCCACAAATTTTAAAGGAGATGGCGTTATGAAAATTACAAAAGAAGAAGTGCTTCGCGTTGCTTCCCTTTCTAAACTCAAATTCACAGACGATGAAGCAGAAACTTTAAAATCCGCGATGTCTGACGTCATTGGGTTTGCCGATCAGTTATCTGAACTCAATACCGAAGGCGTAATTCCGACTGCGCACGCAATTCCCATGCAAAACGCATTCCGTGAGGACGAAATCAAACCCTCACTTGATCGCAGCGAAATTCTGAAGAATGCACCGGAAGCAGATGAAGAAGGCTTCATCGTTCCGAAAGTTGTAGAATAAGAAAGGACAAAATACAATGGAAGCTTATACCTTAACCGCGCACGAATTGCGCGATAAGATTCAAAATAAAGAACTCTCAAGTTTTGAGGCAACTTCCTCTGTGCTTTCCCGCATCAAAGATGTGGAAGGAAAGGTTGACAGTTACCTCACAGTTTTAGAAGAAGATGCGCTACAGAGTGCTAAAGCAATCGACGAAAAAATCGCAAAAGGCGAAAAAATTGGTGCGCTCGGTGGCGTTCCCATGGCAATTAAAGATAATCTTTGCACAAAAGATGTTTTAACAACGTGTGCATCCAAAATGCTTGAAAACTTCAAGCCGCCCTACACCGCTACTGCAGTTGAGAAACTACTTGATGCAGGATCTGTTATGCTCGGCAAAGTGAATATGGACGAATTTGCGATGGGTTCTTCTACCGAAAACTCCCATTTTAAAACCACAAAAAATCCGTATGACTTAACAAAAGTTCCGGGTGGTTCTTCAGGCGGTAGTGCGGCATGCGTTGCGGCAGACGAAGCACCGTTTGCTCTCGGTAGTGACACGGGTGGTTCCATCCGTCAGCCTGCATCTTTTTGCGGTTGCGTTGGATTAAAACCCACATACGGAAGCGTTTCGCGCTTCGGCCTTATTGCATTTGCATCCTCACTTGACCAGATTGGTCCGCTAACAAAAGATGTTCAGGAT
>JAZRET010000035.1:0-3960 GCA_045660945.1 Congzhengia sp. | reverse complement strand
TCTGCAGGGAAAGTGTCATAGTCCGCTGAACGCCAGAATGTGAGCTCATACCCGCAGTAGTTGCCGGTAAGGTAAGCACCGTGTGCCTCCGGATCGTGACCGGTTTTGTATTCTGAGAAAAGTGCAGCCAGTGCATCGGGGCGTACATATTTCGGGCAGTTATAAAGCAGTTTGTCGATTTGAACGTCGAGTCCAATGACGCGGCTTTCGGGTGTTACCGGCATTTCGTAGGTCACGATTAACTGATATCTGTTATACACATAGTCGTTCTCATTATACCCTGTTGATTCAAGTTCATAATGTGCATCGACATATGCTTTGTTTTTATTGAAAAGTGAGAGAATTTCGGTGTTTAGAGCGAGTGCATCGCCGGAAGGGGTGGGGTGCACATAACTTTCATCAGAGTTGATTTCAATGATGGCTTCATCTGCCACCCAGTTTACACCGAAATCAATTACGTCTGCCAAATCGCGGAGTTTAAAAAACGTGTTTCCATTGATGTTATAGGCGTTTAACAAAACAAGATTTCCATCTTTAAAGATTTTTGCAGTAGACTGCACAATCTCAGGGTTTTCAAATTTTTCTTTTGTAAGTTCTTCGTTTGTTGAATAGTCGCAGTCGGAAACCAGTTCAATTGCGCCTTTTTCTGCGTTCCATAAAACGTCGAAGTGTGCGTCGGTTCCCTTTAAAACATTTGCGATGTCGCGCAATTTGAAGTAGTTATTGTCCTTGATGTTATAGGCAACCAAAGATACGGTTTCGCCGTCAATCTTGATGTTTGTTCCGCTGGCATTTGCTGGTGCGCAGAAAACGCCCGTCACAAGGGAAAGCGTAAGAATGAGTGTGAAAACTTTTTTCATTTTTATTCCTCCAATTGTTCATTTAAGTAGTAATCTCATCATAGCATATCGGTGAAATAAAGTCAAATACAAAAGGAAAAAGCCCTGAAAATCAGGACTTTTTGTATGCAATTATTCAACTTTAGTGTTTTTTGATAATTCTATTAGTTTGTCTGTGTTTTCTATTAGCCGTCCAAAACCATAAAGAACAATGGAAGAAGCCCAGGAACTTAATGATCCCAATGCTGCAAGAAGCAAGCCGGGGAAAATCAAAGTTTCATCCGTCGACGTTAAAACGAGCCCTCCAATAATTGAGATGGTAATTCCTATCCACGTTATAACCTGTGCTAAAGTTTTAATTTGATCTGCAATATTATCAAACATTCCGTCGGAATTGGAGGAAGAAAATGTTGTTATGTTTGGTTGTTTTTGGGGGGAGAGACTATTTTGGCTTCCGTTAACGTACGCAGTTTCGTTCGGTTGGGGGAGTCTTGTATCAATGTGTTTGGCTTCTGTTTTTTCTTGTAAATCATGCAGATGTTTTACGATTATTTCAACTCCTTCTTTTCCTGCAAAAGCGCACTGGAATTCTGTGATACTTTTTTTGAAGTTTTCAGGGTCAGACAAACTGTAAAAAATATTTTTATATTCATCATAACAATCTTCGCAGAGTAACAGACCTTCTACTGCATAACTTTCTGCCAAAAAACTAATTTTCTTGTTACATAATTTACATGTTGCCATACTACATTGACCTCCTATGTATTAATTCTATAATTGTCATAAAAAGTTTCCTGTCTGTCGAAAGCCCTGAAAATCAGAGCTTTTCCTTTTATATTTGATTAAAGCACATCTGCCAAATCGTAGATGAGTTTTTCGGTCTTTTCCCATCCGAGGCAGGGGTCGGTGATGGATTTTCCGTAAACGCCTCCTTCAGGTTTTTGCGCGCCGTCTTCAATGTAACTTTCGATCATAAGACCTTTTACGATTCTTTTCACGTCCGCGCTGTGACGGCAACTATGAAGCACTTCTTTTGCAATTCGCGGCTGTTCATTCCACTTCTTTCCTGAATTTGCATGGTTGGTGTCGATGATTACAGCAGGATTTTCAAGTCCTGCGTTTTCATAAATTTCTGCAAGGTGGATGAGGTCTTCATAGTGATAGTTCGGCATAGACTGACCGTGCTTATTTACATATCCTCTTAAGATGGCATGCGTTAAGGGATTACCGTGACTTTCCACTTCCCAGCCTCTGTAAATGAAGGTGTGAGAATGCTGGCCCGCTGTGATGGAATTCATCATAACGGAAATATCTCCGGCTGTGGGATTTTTCATGCCGACAGGAATATCGAGCCCACTTGCTGTGAGGCGATGTTTCTGATTTTCCACGGATCTTGCACCAATTGCAACATAAGATAATAAATCCGAAAGGTATCTGTAATTTTCAGGATAAAGCATTTCGTCTGCGCAGGTGAAGCCTGTTTCCTCAATCGCTCTAAGATGCAGATTTCTGATTGCGATAACGCCTTTTAACATATCTGCTTCTTTGTTCGGATCAGGCTGATGGAGCATGCCTTTATATCCATCTCCGGTGGTTCGGGGTTTGTTGGTGTAGATTCTCGGGATAATGAGAATTTTATCCGCCACCTTTTCCTGAACATCCCTTAAACGTGAAATGTAGTCTATCACACTATCGTCGTGGTCTGCAGAGCAGGGACCGATGATAAGGAGAAGTCTATCGTCTTTTCCTTCGAAGATGGATTTGATTTCGGTATCTCTTTTCGCTTTTAATTGTTCAAGCTTATATGGTAACGGATACTGTTCTTTTATCTCCATCGGAATGGGTAATTTACGTTTGAAATCCATATTCATTGTTCGTTTCTCCTCGAAAATTATTTTTTATCAAATAATGCTCTGCGCTCCGTGGAATGACGCATCATTTTTCTCATTCCGTCTATATCATCTGTTTCAAGCATTGTTTTCAGTTCTTTGAATTTATTGATAAACAGTTCCATTTGATTTAAGAGCGCGTCTTTATTGGCGACAAAAAGTTCGCTCCACATCAAATCATTAATTCGGGCAATTCTCGTTAAGTCTCTAAACGAGTCTCCCGTGAACTTTTCCATATTTTCTTTGTCGTTACAGGTCATCAGCGTGATGGCAATACAATGCGTCAGCTGAGAAAGAAAACCAATCATTTCATCATGTTCTTCGGGCGTGAGCGTGGTAACGTTTGAAAATCCTAAAAGTCTTCCGAGTTCTAAACAAGTATCAATCGCCTGAGGTGTATTTCTATCGGTAGGCGTTACAATATAGTTTGCGCCGGAAAACATTTTGTCTGTACTGTTTTCTACGCCGGAAACCTCACGACCTGCCATCGGATGCGCCGCGATAAATTCCACATCATCTCTTAAGATTTCCTGAATTTTATAAACGATGCTTCTTTTTACACCTGTTACATCCGTAATGATTGCACCGCTTTTTAAAAGGTTTTGGTTTTCTTCTATCCACTCTAAAAACACATGCGGATAAAGCGCAAAAATTACGAGGTCAGCATCTTTTATCATTTTTTCATTAAGGGACGTGGAACCCTCGTCAATGATTCCTTCTTTCAGTGCATAATCGATGGAACTTTGCTCTTTGGTTATTGCGCTGATGTGAAAGCCAAATCGCTTTAACCCTCTTGCATAACTTCCGCCCAAAAGACCAAGTCCTACGATTAATATGTTCTTACTTACATCTACGATCATTTTAATTCAACCTTTGCTCCAAGTTTTTGTATGTCCGTGAAAAATCCGGGATAACTTTTTTTAACGGCTTCAATCCCGTTGATCTCGCCGCCGATTTTTGAAAGGACGACAGAGAGGGCCATCACAATTCGGTGATCGTTATGACCGTCTAAAATCGCGTCTGTGTATTTTAATTCCTGTTTTGGTACGGTTATCGTGTTGTCTCCAAAAAGAAGCCCGCCGGAAAGCTTTTTGAGTTCTTCGTGCATCGCCATTCCTCTGTCGCTTTCTTTTGCCTTTAGTCTGTCTGTTCCCGTAAAGACTGCGCCGTTTTTCATCGCAGAAAGCGCAAAGAGGATTGGACCAAGGTCAGGGCAGTCGGAAATGTCAAGT
>JAZRET010000034.1:0-3415 GCA_045660945.1 Congzhengia sp. | reverse complement strand
AACTAAGTAAAATTTCACATGTTTTCATAATTATCTTCCTCCTTTTTTTCTATTATACTATAACCCGTCAAAAAAGTCAATTTTTCAAATGTTAAATTTGAGTGACAAAAAATAAAAGATTTGACAAAAAATATTATTTTTTATATAATAATATCAAAATATGATGGAATGAGGGATATGTGTATGAAGAAACTGTTGCGCAGGAATCTCGCTTTGATATTAAGTATGCTTATGGTAGCTGTGAGTTTTGCCGGTTGCGGCGAAGATGCCAAAAAGGCAGAAGAAGCAGCACAGGCGTATTTTACGGCTGTTTCCGGATTTAATTTGGATGCAATGAAAATCAGTCTTTCCGAAGGAAATAATAAGGATATGGGTATAGATACCACAACCTTTGGAAAGGACTATGTGCAGACTGATATATACAAAAAAAGTGTCGAATCCATGTTTAAAACACTGAGCAGTTCCATCACATTTGCCATAGAAAAAAGTGAGTTAGAAGATAAGGATATCGCAGTAGTTACTATGACAGTAAGTCACGCAGATGTCAACCAGGCGGCAGTTGATGAATTTATTCAGACGAAAATGGATGAATATGCAACAAAGCATCCTGAACTCTCTGAGAAAACAGCACTTGACCAGAATGACATTAATATTCAGGTGATGGCAAATGCTTATAATGATTTTGTGAAACTACAACCAAAAGTTTCCGAAACGATAGATGTTGTACTTGTGAAAAAAGACGGGAAATGGAAAATTTTAAACGGAACAGAAAACCGAGAACTAAAAACACTGCTTCAGGGAATATACGGGACATATTAAATTTGAGCCGCGATAGATTCGCGGCTTGTTTTTTTGTTAAATTTCGTTTGAATTTAAGCGAAAATATAGGTTTTGGATATTGAAACCGTGTGCAAGTTGTGATATAATTGTAGCATAATTATATAAATGAGTAGAAATGTGAGAAAGCAGATATGTTTAAAATACTAAAACAAGAAGGACGCGCAAGACGTGGTGAGTTTATTACACCACACGGAACCGTGCAAACACCTGTGTTTATGAACGTTGGCACGGCGGCAGCAATCAAAGGCGGCGTATCTTCCCTTGATTTAAAAGACTTAAAGTGTCAGGTCGAACTTTGTAATACCTATCATTTGCATCTTCGTCCCGGTGATGAAGTGATTGCAAAGATGGGCGGACTTCATAAGTTTATGAACTGGGACCGACCGATTTTAACAGACAGTGGCGGTTTTCAGGTCTTTTCTTTGTCTTCTATCCGTAAAATTAAGGAAGAGGGCGTGTCGTTTCAGTCGCATATCGACGGAAAGAAAATTTTCATGGGCCCTGAAGAAAGTATGCAGATTCAGTCAAACCTTGCCTCCACCATTGCGATGGCGTTTGATGAATGTGCAGATTCTACACTTCCCAAAGAGTATTTTAAAGAAAGTGTGGCAAGAACAGAGCGTTGGCTTGTTCGTTGTAAGGATGCATTAGAGAAACTAAATAAAAGCACTGCCATCAACAAAGAACAAATGCTTTTTGGAATCAATCAGGGTGGCATATATGATGATCTTCGCGTAGAAAATATGAAAACCATCTCAAAACTTGATTTGCCCGGTTATGCGATTGGCGGTCTTGCAGTAGGCGAAACGGCAGAGGAAATGTATCATATTTTAGATGTGACACTTCCGTTCGCGCCGGAAAACAAACCGCGATATTTGATGGGCGTTGGTACTCCGACAAATATCATCGAAGCGGTTGCCCGCGGTGTTGACTTTTTTGACTGCGTGATGCCAAGCAGAAATGCACGCCACGGACATTTGTTTACAAGTCAGGGCGTCATCAATATTATGAATCAGAAATATCAGACAGATCCTGCGCCGATCGACCCGGCGTGCGACTGTCCTGTTTGCCGAAATCACTCAAGAAGTTATATCCGTCATTTATTAAAGGCAGGAGAAATGCTCGGAATGCGTCTTGCTGTGATGCATAACTTGTATTTTTATAATAACTTAACGGAACAAATCCGTTTGGCGTTAGAAGAAGGAAGATTTGAAAAGTTCCGAGAAACCTATTCGCCACTTTTAGGAAAGCGTATCTAAAAAGTTTTAAGAAAAGAAGGTGAAATCAATGTTTAAGCGCTTAAGAGAAGATATCCGCACAATTAAAGAAAGAGACCCCGCGGCACGAAATGCTTTAGAAATCTTTTTTATGTATTCGGGACTCCATGCAATCTGGTGGTATCGCGCGGCACATTGGTTTTACAAACATAAATGTTTCGGGATAGCGCGGTTTTTGTCGCAGAGCGGCAGATTCTGGACCGGCATCGAAATTCACCCCGGCGCCACGATTGGAAAAGGATTATTCATTGACCACGGAATGGGCGTAATCATTGGTGAAACCGCAGAAATCGGCGATAATGTCACGATTTATCAGGGTGTGACCTTAGGCGGTACGGGAAAAGACGTGGGAAAACGTCATCCCACCATTGGAAACAATGTAATGATTGGTTCGGGAGCAAAAGTGCTCGGGCCGTTTACAGTAGGCGATAATTCCAAAATTGCGGCAAACGCGGTAGTATTAGCCGAAGTTCCGCCAAATTCCACTTGTGTGGGCGTACCGGCACGTGTTGTAAAAATCGGAGATAAAAAGGTTTGTCCTGAAGACTTGGATCAGGTACACATTCCGGACCCGGTTTCTATGGAACTTTGTCGGCTTCAGGCAAAACTTGATAAACTCGAAAGGGAATTAAACCGTCAGAAAGAAATGAAAAGTGAGGAGTAGAATATGAGACTTTATAATACGTTAACGAGAACAAAAGAAGAATTTATTCCACTTGAAGAGGGCAAGGTAAAAATGTATTCCTGCGGACCGACGGTATATAACTTTTTCCACATTGGAAACGCGCGTCCGTTTATCATTTTTGATACCTTACGCAGATATTTAGAATATATCGGCTATGATGTGACGTTCGTGCAGAACTTTACAGATATCGACGATAAAATGATTAAAAATGCCAACGAGCAGGGCATCACGGTAAAAGAGCTTGCAGACCGCTTTATCGAAGAATATTTTACAGATGCAAGAGGACTCGGTATCAAAGAAGCAACCGTTCACCCGAAGGCGACAGAAAACATTGATGCGATTATTAAAACTGTAGAAACGCTTGTGGAAAAAGGCTACGCGTATGAATCGCAGGGCGATGTTTATTTTGAAACAAAGAAATTCAAAGAATATGGTAAACTCTCAAAACAGCCCTTAGAAGATTTAGAAGCCGGCGCACGAATTGACGTAACAGATGTTAAGAAAAATCCTACCGATTTTGCGCTGTGGAAAAATAAAAAAGAAGGCGAACCCGCATGGGAAAGTCCGTGGGGTGAAGGCCGTCCCGGTTGGCATATTGAGTGCTCCGCGATGG
>JAZRET010000033.1:0-2434 GCA_045660945.1 Congzhengia sp. | reverse complement strand
TTTGTGTGTATCTTCTTTCTTCTTAACAGAAGAACCGGTATTGTTCACTGCATCTAAAATTTCACCGGCAAGTCTTTCCTTCATGGTCTTTTCGCCACGCTGACGGCTATAAAGTGTTAACCATCTTAAGCCTAAAGTCTGTCTTCTTTCAGCGCGAACTTCGATCGGAACCTGATAGGTAGCACCGCCGACACGTCTTGCTTTTACTTCTAAAACAGGCATAATGTTTGCCATCGCTTCTGTGAACACTTCGAGCGGATCTTTACCTGTTTTCTCCTTTACGATATCAAAAGCGCCGTATACGATTTTCTGAGCGGTACCTTTTTTACCATCGAGCATGATGTTGTTGATTAATCTTGTAACAACAGTGCTGTTGTAGACCGGGTCAGCCAATACTTCTCTTTTTGCAATAAAACTTCTTCTTGGCACCTTTCTTCCCTCCTTCATTATTTTTGATTTTCAATGAAATCACAGGTACTCGGCGAATATCGCCGTCAGTGCAGTACTGTATAACAGGAAATCTTCCATGTACGTACTAACACTTGATGTGATTTAAGCGCCGGTATTATTTACCTTTCTTTGCGCCATACTTGGATCTTCCCTGTTTACGGTTTGCTACACCTGCAGTATCTAATGTACCGCGGATGATGTGGTATCTTACACCAGGAAGGTCTTTTACTCTACCACCTCTGATTAAAACAACGCTGTGTTCCTGAAGGTTGTGTCCAACACCCGGAATGTAAGCAGAAACTTCGATTCCGTTTGTAAGACGTACTCTGGCCATTTTTCTGAGCGCGGAGTTCGGCTTCTTGGGGGTCATTGTTTTAACAGATGTGCACACGCCTCTTTTCTGAGGAGAGTTTAAGTCGGTAGTTTTCTTCTTAAGTGTGTTTAAGTTCTTTAAAAGAGCCGGAGCTGTGGACTTTTTCACAGAAGTTTCTCTACCTTTTCTCACAAGCTGGTTAAACGTAGGCATGAACGGATTTCCTCCTTTCCTCAAAATTTCATATATTATAAAAATAATATAAACTTGCATATTCCGTTTTTAAACGGCATTACACGCAGACGGGTTTCCCCGCCTGCGGTAAAAACTTGTTATTTTAAAATTACGGCACACGCTGCGCTCACGCTGATTCCGAATTTTTTACCAAGCATTGCTTTGCTTTCGATAAATTCAATGGGAACGCTTTTTTCTTCACACAGCGCGACGAAGGGCAAACGCACATGGTCATCTGCATCTTCTGCAACAAACGCTTTTGTCGCTTCGCCGTTTTTGATTGCATCTGTAGATTGCTTGAGTCCGACATAAAACCGGACGTCCTGCAAATCAGCCTGCATGGTTGTGTCATTCCTTTCTTTTTGGGAAAGTTCATCTTTCCACAACGCACCATTTTCTATTGTAACATATAGAATCAGTGGTGTCAATATCTTATTTTTGAAAATTTTTAGAGTGTTTCTTCTGCGTCCGGAATTACGTTAGAGCCGATGTAGTCAAGGTTTTTGGCTACGAAGTCACTGTCGTAATCCTCGCCTGTTACAATCACGGGAGAGCTCTTTTTGATTTTTGTGTTCTGGTATTTTGTCATACCGGTACCTGCAGGAACAAGTTTACCGATGATAACGTTTTCTTTGAGGCCTACCAAAGGATCTACACGGCCCTTCGTTGCTGCTTCTGTCAGAACTCTTGTGGTTTCCTGGAAGGATGCCGCAGAAAGGAAAGAATCTGTGGTTAAGGCCGCTTTTGTGATACCCAAGATAATTCTTGTGCATTCTGCCGGCTGTTTTCCTTCTTCGATTAACTGTTCATTTACGGAGTTGAATTCGTTGATGTCTACCAAAGAACCGGAGAGGAATCTGGAATCGCCGGATTCTTCGATTCTTACGCGGCGGAGCATCTGACGAACGATAACTTCGATATGTCTGTCGTTAATGTCAACACCCTGGAGGCGGTATACGCGCTGTACTTCTTTGATGAGGTACTGCTGAACTGCTGTAACATCTTTAATTCTTAAGATGTCGTGCGGATATACGCTACCTTCTGTGAGTTCATCACCAACACCCAATACGTCTCCCTCAGCAACTTTAATTCTGGAGCCATAGGGGATGAGGTATGTTTTTGCTTCTTTTGTTTCATCGTTTGTGATAACGATTTCACGCTTTTTCTTGTTTTCCACGATGCTTACGCGACCGGCAATTTCAGTTAAGATTGCGAGGCCCTTCGGCTTTCTTGCTTCAAACAATTCTTCGACACGGGGAAGACCCTGTGTGATATCGTCGCCGGCAACACCACCGGTGTGGAACGTTCTCATGGTAAGCTGTGTACCAGGTTCACCGATTGACTGAGCAGCAATAATACCTACAGCCTCACCGATTGTAACAGGCATACCGTTTGCAAGGTTAGAGCCGTAGCACTTCTTACATACGCCGTGCTTAC
>JAZRET010000032.1:0-2148 GCA_045660945.1 Congzhengia sp. | reverse complement strand
GCCCTGGAATCCTGTCACGATAACGATGCGTTTTTTGTCTACTTCTGCCATCAGGCGTTCTGCGTTTACTTTTTTAATTCTGCTAAGTCGGATCGTAGCCATGTCGTTCTGTGAGCCAAGGAGTTGACACTTCATGTTGTCTTCCTAAGACCGCTTGGCCCTCCGACTTGCCCTGGAATCCTGTCACGATAACGATGCGTTTTTTGTCTACTTCTGCCATCAGGCGTTCTGCGTTTACTTT
Organism: Congzhengia sp.; assembly: GCA_045660945.1. Taxonomy (GTDB): domain Bacteria; phylum Bacillota; class Clostridia; order UBA1381; family UBA9506; genus Congzhengia. Next base: position 1,907 of record JAZRET010000032.1, on the reverse strand, counting down.
TTTAATTCTGCTTGCAGAATATTTTGAGTTTGTCTGCATGCCTGCCTGCCAACCGGTGAGAGAAATTACGGGGAAGCCCATGTTCTCAATGGTCATAGCTAAAAGCGAAGCAGAAATCTGCTCACCTGTAGAAAGGAGCATATCCATTTCACGCTTAGAAGGATTCGGATTTACTTCTTTTGCTTTTTCGATTAAATCATCCGTCGTGTCGCCCTGCGCGCTGACAACAACGATTACATCGTTGCCGTCTTTATAAGTATCTGTGATGATACCTGCGACGCGTTTTAATTTTTCTGCGTCCGCAACGGATGAGCCACCGAATTTTTGTACGATAAGACTCATTTTTTTACCTCCATATAAAACCTTACATTATAATCAAAGAACAGTTACGCCTTCGTTGTCTACATCAAGAAGCTTCACGGTCCAGGAAGGATAGGATTTTTTCATATAAGCCGTGATGTCTTCTAAGAAAAATTCTGCATCATCTGCTTCCACAAAGGAAACGAGTGTAGGACCGGAACCGCTGATGTATGTACCCAAGGCACCATAAGCCTTTAATTTGTTATAAATTTTCTGGTAGCCGTCGATGAAAACTTTTCTGTACGGCTCGTGTACTTTATCTTCCACGGCACAAAGCAGGTTTTCATAGTTTCCGGAAACAATGGATGCTACCATCAAAGATGCGTGAGAAATGTTAAATGCCACTTCACGCTTCGGGTAATAACCGGGAAGAGTATTTCTTGCCTTCTGTGTAGTTACTGCATAATCGGGGATAAGCACCAAGAATTTCAAGTCCCCCGGCATTTTATGTGAATAATAGAAAATTTCCTCTTTGTTATAAACAGAAACGGTAAATCCGCCGGCTACTGCAGCACAAACGTTGTCAGAGTGTCCTTCAATGGAAGTTGCCATTTCCATAATCTGACGTTTTGAAAATTTCTTTCCACAGAGTTCGTTTGCGCACACAAGGCCACCCACAATACAGGCAGAACTTGAGCCCAGTCCGCGTGTGACGGGTACATCACTTTTTAATGTGAGTTTTAAGCCTTTTGGATGGAAACCGGCTTTGTCGAACAGATATTTCATGGCCTTGTAGACGAGATTTTTTTCATCAGTCGGCAAAAACTCTTTTGTTTCTGCATCTAAAATCTCGATTGTGAGGCCTGAATCTGTTTCGGTTGCTTCAATGTAGTTGTACATTGAAAGTGCCAAGCCAACAGAATCAAAACCGGGGCCTATATTTGCACTTGTTGCAGGAACTCTTACTTTTACGGTAGCCATTTTCTTCACCTCGTGTGTCTGTATTAGGGAAGGATGCGGATAAAGTTGCACTTATCAAGTGCGATTTTTTTGAAATGCTCTTCTGTCATTTCCTCGGTGATAAATACAAATTCACCGTCTGCACCGCCAACTAATGTTGCACCGGGGAATGCGTCGATTAAGGCCTTGTCCTTTGTGCGAACAAAATAACGGTATGTATCGAAATCGGGGTTGTTCATAAGATTTTCGTTATGCGCTTCCCAATTTACAATTTTGTTTACGTGCATATGTTTTGCTGCGTCAATCACGTCAGCAACAACAGCGCTTGCGGTGGGGAGTTTACCTGCGCCGCGACCATAGAAGATAACGTCTCCCAAGGAATCGCCACGAACTAAAATTGCGTTAAATACGCCGGAAACATCCGAAAGTAAACTCTCTTTTGAAACTAAGCGAGGTGCAACAATTGCACTCACTTTTCCGTCTTTTGTAACTTGCGCAGAACCGATGAGCTTGATTACGTAGCCGATTTTTTCAGCCATGGTAACGTCAACGGTGGAAATCTGCGTGATACCTTCTGTGGGGATGTCTTTATAATCAATAAACTTTCCGGTCATAAGTGACGCCAAAATTGCAGTTTTTCTGCAGGC
>JAZRET010000031.1:0-2930 GCA_045660945.1 Congzhengia sp. | reverse complement strand
GCGCTTCTTCAAGCAGGTTTTCCTCGTTCTTCTTGGAAAGTTCTGTGATCGTTCCTTGCATCTGCTGATTTTGCGCGCGTAACGCTTCGAGTTCCTGCATTGCCTGCTGCAGTTGCATATCCTTCTGTTGTGCGGCCTGCGCCGCAAGTTCCGCAGTATTCACGGCATCATCAAGACTAACGTCCTTTTCCGCAGGTTGCTCTTGCTCTCCGGATGCTTCAGTTTCTACAACTTCATCAGTTCCTTCTTCCTGTTCTTCTGCCTCTTCCTGAGGCACATCATCAAATGTTAATTGTTCGTCTTCGAACATTTCTTCTGTCGCTGTTCTTGCTTCTTCAAATTCTTTCATATTTCTCACTCCTTAATTCTTGTAAAACGCATTACATTGGCGGATTCATCGCCTGCATTTGTGCCATCATTTGGTTTTGTGCCTCTATTGCAATGGTTTCTTTGTGTTGTCTTAAATGGTTTTCCAGAGCCGCCGCATAATCCGGTTTTCTATTTTTTAGCAGTTGAAAATCCATCTGTAAAATGTATCTTAAATGCTCTTCAATGTGAATTTCGTGTTCGTCAAAGTCGGATACTTCAGGAATCACGCCATTTTCAAAGAAGACATTTTCTCTTTGTGCGGCCTGAATTTGCAACTGGTCAATGCTCATAATGTCGGAATAGTTTCCGCACTTCATATACTCTAGCGCCTTCTGTTTTACTCTTGGCGGAATGACACCGTTGCTATCTGTAAACAGTCCCATGTTGTAAGCGTCAAAGAACCTTTGCTTTTGCGCATCCTCGCTCATCAAAAGTTCGTTTTCGGTTACATAATCAACGTCGTAACTGTTGATGTCCTCGTGACTCCAAACAATCGCCTTGCCGATGTTATTTCCACCGACATAGTTGACGATTCTGCGCGTAGTCGCATACTTTTTATAAATTTCAAGCCACATAATCGCAAGTTTGCGAACAGAGTTTCTGATGTTGTCTCCCGTTAATGCAAGCCTTGTATTGTCAATTTCCATAAGGTTTGAAATGGCTGCACCACTTGTTACACCGGACGGGGCTTGACCGTATACCATAAGTTGCGAAACGCCTGCCGCATATTCCATGTCTTGCTTTAAGTTGTATCTCTCCTGCATGATTTCAGAAGGGAGATTGCCGTTTGGAATCGGAACCGGTGGATTTGTGCCTTGCTTATATACAAGCATCGCACCCGGCGCTTGTCCGTTCTGCTCGTATTCTTCAATGTCAATAGAACCTTCTTCTGCGATGTAACTACCAATGGCAACGTGCTTAATATACTCATGGATTCTGTTAACGCATCCGTTGTAGGCTCTCTGTATAGGAATCATTCTTTCGATTGCCGACTTTCCGAAGAACTGCCCTGCAACTTCGATGCATACAGTCTGAACAATCGGAATACGGCTATACGGCAAATCGCCATAGTAAACGAGATGATCATCACCCACAATAATAATCATCTGTCCTTTTGGCTTGTGCTTGGAAGGTTTTTCGAAGTACGTGATAACCTTTTCCGCATTGTCTAATGTTCTGTGTCCGATTGTAACCGTTGTGTTTTCGTAACCAAAACCACCACCGGAACCAACTGGCGTCAACTCAAAGGTTTCTACATTGGTTCCTTCTACCTTAATGCCGTATAAATCATAAATGTCGTCTACGGTCTTAACCTGCTCCAAAATGATAGACCTTTGCGCTTCAATGGTCTGCTTGAAGATGCTTTCCGGATATAATTCATAAGGAGTAATCAAGCCGTAATCCAAATCTCCTTGATAGTAGGCGGTTTCTTTTTTCCTCTCAACGCCATCCGCACCAACTTCCAAAAGTTCTTCCACGGCGTATTTTTCGCCTTTGTCTTTATCCCACCAAGAAAGCCAAAAGCAGTTACCGCACAATTCGTTCCAGTCGATTGCCGTGTTTTTCTTGCTTTCAAAATCCGACACCTTCTGCGTATGTTGCAATACATTTGTGGAAGTTTCAGCCTTTGCATAGTCGTCAAGTTCGTTTGTAGCAGGCTTAACCTTCATCATATAGTTGATTTTTCTAAGGTTTGCTTTTCTTGTTTCAATCAAAGGGGCAATTTGGTTAAAGGTTTCGCGCTCTAGCCAGTCATATACAGGCTCTAACTGCTCGATATCGCCTCTGTATGGGTTTATCTCGCAGTACTGATTGCCAACAAGAAAGTTTGCGTTTAATGTCCACTGCTGTTCTAGAACGCTTCTTTCCGTCTTTCGTTTTTGTAAATCTTCAAGCACCTTTTGAATGATGTCCTCTTTGAAAAGGACTTTTCCCTCTTCATCAACATCTATTGCTCCTATAGCGTCGTCATCTTTACCTTTGCCCTTCAATCCGAAAAGGCTGCCAACACTCGCGATAACACCGTCAATAGGTGGTTGGAATCGTCCGAAATTCATTATTTATCACCTGCCTTCTTGCGCCAATTATTCAATACTCTATCGTGCGCCGACGGAACGCGCTCTGGAGTTTTACCGCCTTGCTTGTATTCCGTAAGGTCTCTGCTCATAATACGGTTGCACATATCCCTGCGCTCTATAAAATGAATAAAAGATTGCAGCACAATCACTGCAATCAAAATAAACTCTAACATTCACATCACCGACTATTTCTTTTTATTAGTTTTCTTCTTAGAACTGGTTTGTGTCACTTCGGAAGGCATAACCACATCAGGTTTTGCTGTTTCAATAATCGGTTCTTCTGCGGCAGTCGTATCTTCTACTGCTGACACCAAAACTTCTTCTGCCGTTTCTCCCACTACCTTTTCGGGTTCGGGCACTACCGCAGCAGGTGTTCGCGCTGCTTTTAATTCTGGATGAGGAAACAAGGGCTTTTCCACTTTTTTTGCCTTTACCTGCTCCACATAGTTTTCTGTGGATGCAAGTGCCTCTTTCATACAATCT
>JAZRET010000030.1:0-8357 GCA_045660945.1 Congzhengia sp. | reverse complement strand
TACACATCCTGGTTTGCAAGATTCATTCCGACACGTTTTTCCAAAACCGCCAATAAAAGATTTACGCGGTTAAAATCTGCGCCCGTTGCCATTCTGCGCGGCGAAGGAAATGAAGTTGGCGAACAAAGTGCCTGCACTTCGGCCAAAAGCGGTCTCGTTCCCTCGAGCGTACAAATTACGGTAGAACCCGAAGTATTTTCCGGTCTTCCCTCAAGCATCATAGAGGACGGATTTTTGACCTCAATTAAGCCCTCTCCCGTCATTTCAAAGACGCCAATTTCATTTGTAGAACCAAATCTATTTTTGACAGCTCTAAGTATTCTGTGACTTTGATGGCGCTCGCCTTCAAAATAAAGCACACAGTCCACCATATGTTCTAATACTTTCGGACCTGCGATACCACCGTCTTTTGTGACGTGACCTACCACAAACACCGAAATCCCTTTTTCCTTGGCAAGTTTCATTAAGGAAAGCGTTACATCGCGCACCTGGCTAACTGTTCCGGGTGCTGATGCGATTTCAGGATTATACATTGTCTGAATAGAATCGACAATTAAAATATCCGGCAATACGCTTTCTGCATGTTTCATCACTGCATTAATATCTGTTTCTGTTAAAACAAACAAATCTTCTTCTATCTTGATTCTGTCTGCGCGCATCTTGAGTTGTTTTTCCGATTCCTCGCCGGAGACGTAGAAAAACTTTGTGTCTTTTTCTAAGGATTTAATAAGCTGAAGCAAAATCGTTGATTTACCGATGCCCGGTTCGCCCCCAACCAAAACCAAGGAGCCTCGAACGATGCCACCGCCAAGTACTCTATCCAGTTCACCGATGCCGCAAACAATGCGTGGGTCTTTTGCCGTATCCACCTGCGAAAGTTTCACGGGGGAAGCATACGACTGAGAGACTTTTTTTGTTGTTTTAGTCACAGAAATCACGTCTTCAGCAAATGTATTCCAACCACCGCAATCGGGGCATTTCCCAATCCATTTAGCAGATTCATAGCCGCATTCTGAGCAGATATATACAACTTTTGATTTCATGTTTTTCAGCTCCGCTTTGTTACTTTAAACTTCTTCATCAGCTTCTTCCGAAGGCTTTGGTGTTGCTACCGCTTTTTGTGGTTCGGTGGGTTCAGAGTCTTCTGTCTTATTCTTTTTGGTCCCTATGAGTTCGATGCGGTCTTTTGCTCTATAGGTGCTCTTACAAAGGACTTCTCTTGACACTTCTTTTCCTTTTTCTTTTACAATTTTATAGGTTACATAAGTGCTTCCACTACTACCCTTTTCTTCCACTTTTGTTGTACCTTCCGGAAGAGTTGCATCTCTTTTTTGCACCACTTTCGGTTCAATGGTTCCTGTTTTTTCTGAAACCATTTCTATTGTGCGGTCAGTATTTTTCTTCTTTCCGCGAATCGTAATAATGTTTTTACGACCTTCACAGATTGGACTCATTTCAATCGGGGTATCATATGTATTTTTAAATTTAAAATCAATAGAACCATAAGAAACGGTTGCGTCCTGCCCCATTGGAACATAAGAAACAGGAAGAGAATGGTTTCTTCTTTCTGTAATTTCTAAGTCTGCAAATACTACTGCACTAAACATTGTGGAAGACACCTGGCAGATCCCGCCGCCAATTCCGGGCTGAACCTCAGAACCAACATAAACGTTTGCCATTTTATAACCTGCTTCTAACGTTCTGTCACCTACCACGTCATTATAAGAAAATTCTTCTCCCGGTGCTAAGACATATCCGTCCACCTTGCTGCACGCAAGTTTAATATTATGCGCTCTATCATTACTTGATGTCGAAAAATCAGAACTAAATGTTCCTAATACATCTCCCAAAAGTTCTTTTCGCAGGCTTTCAATCGTTGCATTGGGTTGCGTGATAATGGCAGGTACTTTAAACTGCGATCTGCCACTCGCCTCTTTGATCGCGCGTTTTACTTCCTTATCTTTAAACTTTACACCGGGATGACTTTCCGTAAATAAAAGTTTATGGTCCTGAATGGTGTAAGTACTATCCTGCGGTGTTTCGTATGTGTGACGTTTTAAAAGATCAAGTGTAATTTCTTCGGGGTTAATCTCTGTAAGCGAAAGTTTTACAACTTTGTCATCGTTTAAGATACATTCTGAAATTGCCATTTTTACATCGTTATAAATAAGACCTCGACCGGAAACTCCACGCGTAATATAGATGCAATCTTGCCCAACTTCAATTTGATTTTCTGAAGCAGAGATGTTGAGTTTATCCGAAATATCATCTAAAACGTCTTGCAAAACATCTTCATCAAATGTAAGGATATAAGGAAGATTTACAGGTTCTTTTTTGAGATCCTTGATTTCACCAATACGGGAAAGTCCTCTTTTCGTTCTACCACAACTCATCGCCGCTTCCAGCATCGCATCTAAGTCCGGTGTAGGAGCAAGCGCTAATGTGTTTACGATCTCTTCTGCATCTTCTACTTGAATTTTGATGTCATATACATGAGAAAAATCAAACATACCGGAAAGTTTTCCTAAAAGTTCTTCCTCTGTAAGTCCCGAGACGGATTCTCCGTTAATTGAAACACCCTCATGCACTTTATCATAACCTAATAAACTGATGTTATAAATAAGCGTACCGATTAAAAAGATGATAATTGCGGCAATTGCCCCAACAAACATTCTCCTTTGCTGTACGATTTTCTGTTTCGATGTTCTCTTTCTTTTCGGTGTTGCCATTGGTTATTCACTCCGTTAACATATGATATAAAAGATTTAAATTATAAATTTAAATACCAAATTGCAAAATTTAAATAGCCGGCATATGCTGTGTATAATAAATACGGCAAAAGCAGAATGCCGGAAAGCCTGTTTTTTCGATAAAATTCTATCGTTGTCAAAACAATAAACACAAATAATACAATCAAAAGCAAAAATGCTAAAAATCTTTGCTCAAAGTTAAAAAACAAAATTGGCCACAGAAAATTCAACAGAAGCTGAATAAAAAACAATGTTTTTCCTTCTCTTTTTTCTGTTGCACTCATATCTTCTTTCGTGTAGAGATAAAGAGATATCCCCATCAAAAGAAATAATACACCCCATACGATTCCAAATAAATTCCCCGGAAGCGCAAAGGGAGGTTTTATCAAAACGTCATAAACATCCGTATTTCCTGAAATTAAGAGGCCGGATAGCGCCCCTACCAAAATAGGAAGTAAAATAATTTTTAAGGCACTTAAAATTTTTCGAAACATATAAAAACTCCTTTACCTTTATGAATTGATACAGTATATGGAGTTTTTATCGAATTATACCCTCTGAAAGTTTCAATGCACAAACAAAAGTGCGGAAAATATGAAATTTTCCACACCTTCAGTTTTGTACATTTTAAGGCTTTAATTGTAAATGAAATCAGATATGTACTCTTTATCTTGCGCCGGTTCTGTTTGCCTTGATGGTTTCTGCTGTTCTGAAGAGTTCATCTTCTAAAGCACGAAGTACATCATCTGCATACTGATTTGCGCCAATTCTGATTTCACGCGCGTTGCTCTGTGCATTGTCCACGATTTCGTTTGCTTTTGCATAAGCCTGCTGCGTAATATCGTGTTCATTCACCATAAGCGCGATTTTGTCTTCTGCTGCTTTTACAATTGCTGCAGCTTCTTTCTGTGCATCACTGATAATGCGTGCACGTTCTTCTTTCACCCATTTTGCCTGTTTCATCTCATCCGGGAATTTCACGCGGATATCAGAAATGAAGTCTAAGAGTTCATCTTTGTCGATGATACCTCTTCCCCAGATCGGGATAGTGGTGCAACCCTCAATTTTGTCTTCCAATGCATCAATCAACTGTTCAATGTCCATGTCTAACACTCCTTCTCCATCTTATATTTCACATCTTCTATGATTACTTCGGGAATTAACCCTTCGGTGTCTCCGCCGTAGCGGCAGATTTCCTTCACCACACTGGAACTGATATATAGACAGTTTAAATTGGTGACCATAAAAATTGTTTCGGTTTCGGGACTGAGTTTTTTGTTTAGAAGTTCCATCTGAAACTCATACTCAAAATCGGAAATTGCCCGAAGGCCGCGGACAACCGTGTTTGCATTTTTTGCTTTCACATAATCCACCAAAAGTCCGCTGAAAGAATCTACTTCCACGTTCGAAATATCCGAAACACATCGTTTGATAAAATTCATTCTCTCTTCTGCAGAGAATAACGGTTTTTTTTGAGAATTGTTTAAAACTGCAACAATTACCTTATCAAACAGTTTTGCGCTTCTTTTGATAATATCCAAATGTCCGTTCGTTATGGGGTCAAAACTACCCGGATATACTGCGATTTTCATATGTTTCACGCCTTTATCACGAGAATATAAACTTTTCCGTATTTTTTTGCGCGTATCTCAGAAAAATTTTCCCTCGTCACCTCGGGAACATCATCTATTCCTGCTTCTATTATGATTTTACCGTCTTCCTTTAAGAGGTTTCTTTCTAAGATGGCGAAAAGAACATCGCTATAGAGATTTTCTTTATACGGTGGGTCGATAAAAATAATGTCAAACTTTTCGTCTGTGTCTTTTAAAAATATAATACTGTCAGATTTTATAACCTCTGCTCTTTCCAAAAGTCGCGTGTCTTTAAGATTTTGCTTTGTGCAAGATAAAGACGCTTCGCTTTTATCGACAAACACTGCCTTCTCTGCACCACGGCTTAGAGCTTCTATCCCCAAAGCACCGCTTCCGCAAAATAAATCAAGCACCCTTGCGCCCGGAATATCAAAGGCAATCATATTAAAAATGGATTCTTTCACACGGTCAAGCGTTGGTCGGACATCAAGTCCTTCAACGCTAATGAGTTTTTTTCCCCGTGCACTGCCTGATATTACACGCACGCTTTTCACCGCACTTTTTCTTATATTTTGACACTTATTCACTTATTATTTTATACGAAATATGAAGAAAGTCAATGGAATTTGTAAAAGTGTTAAGCAAATGTAATGTTTGTGTCAAATATCTTTAATATTGTATCTTTTATTGTCTGATTTTCGGGTTTCTTTAAATAAAAATCATCTTTTAAAAGTTCTTTTGCTGCAGCAACACTTTCATTTAAAATCTCGCTGTCATAATAAATATTTGCAATTTTAAACGGCATAAGTCCATGTTGCATCGCGCCAAAGAAATCTCCCGGCCCGCGGAGTTTTAAATCGGTTTCTGCAATTTTAAAACCATCGGAATAATTTTTCATCGTCTGCATTCTGGGGGATGTGACGTCCGTTCCCTCTCCGGGGAACAAAATACAGTATGCTTTATCACTTCCGCGGCCAACTCTGCCTCTGAGCTGATGAAGCTGAGATAAACCAAAACGCGCCGCGTTTTCAATTACCATGACAGAGGCATTCGGTACATTTACACCAACCTCGATTACGCTCGTTGCAACCAAAATTTTAATTTCGCCATCTTTAAATCGGCGCATAATCTCATCTTTTTCCTGCGGTTTCATCTTTCCGTGCAAAAACGCCACATTTTCTTTTCCAAGTTTTTCTGACAAATACGCAGCGTGCGTTAAAACGTCTTTTACGCCCTCAAGTTCTGACGGTTCTACCGCAGGACAAACGACATACGCCTGTCTTCCCGCGTCCATCTCTTTTTTCAAAAACGCTTCAATACGCAGACGCATCGTTTCGTCTAAAACGAAGGTGTCTATTTTCTTTCTTCCTGGCGGAAGTTCGTCAATGACAGATATATCCAAATCGCCGTATAAAATCAGCGCAAGCGTTCTTGGAATCGGTGTTGCCGTCATGATAAGTGTATGTGGATGCGGGCCTTTTTCCTCTAAACTCTTTCGTTGCGCAACGCCAAAACGATGCTGCTCATCTGTAATGATTAAAGCAGGTGTGCCAAGGTCTGTTTTTTCACTGATAAGCGCGTGCGTACCAACAATAACTTTTACCTTACCTGATGCAATTTCTTCCGAGATTTCGCGCCGTTTTTTCGCGGTTTGTGACCCTGTGATAAGTCTTACTTCGATTCCTAACGGCGCAAACATTTTAGAGAGCGATTCATAATGCTGCGATGCTAAAATTTCCGTTGGCGCCATCATCGCAGAAACTTGTCCGTTTTTTGCGGCTACAAACATCGCCGCCGCCGCAATCATCGTTTTACCACAGCCAACATCACCCTGCACAAGTCTGCTCATTGGAACATCTTTTTTGAGATCCGCACAAATTTCACAGATCACACGTTTCTGCGCACCGGTGAGGGGGAATGGTAAGGTGTTTAAAAACGTATGTACACACTCGGTATCTGAAAACGGCACCGTTTCAGAAGAAAGTCGATTTCCGCGCAGGCAGCCTAAAGCCGTACGGAAAACAAACAGTTCCTCAAACACAAGCCTGCGCCTTGCAATTTCGAGTGCCACTTCATCTTTTGGAAAATGGATATTCTCTATCGCAAAACTACGGGAGCAAAGATTGTACTTTTTTAAAATCCAATCAGGAAGCGTTTCCGGCAGAAGAGCAACGCAAGAAGAAAGCGCCTGAAAAACAGTATCGTTTAATATCTTCGATGTAAGTCCTGCACAAAGACTATACACCGGAAGAATTTTTCCCGTTTGCTTATTTTCTCCCGCCAGATCAAACAAAGGCGCCGTCATCTGCATTCTGCCGGAATAGGTCACTTTTCCGTAGAACACATACTCTTTATCCAGCGAGAGCATATTTTTAATAAAGCGGTTATTAAACCAAACTAGATCTAAATATCCTGTGCCGTCGCTTACTTTAAGAGAGGCAACGTACATATTTTTACGCACATAGTTTTCCTTTAATGCACGCACCGCTCTCGCCTTTACGCAAACCGTGTCACCTTCTTTTAATTCCGCTATTTTTTTAAAATTCGTTCTGTCTTCATACGTACGTGGATAATAGGAAAGTAAATCTTCCACTGTATAAAGACCAAGCGTGCGAAACAAATCCGCACGCTTTTGTCCGATACCGCGAAGTGCGGTAATATCTTTTTTTAACATTTCCAAAGAAATCACACCTTATTCAACTGAGAAGATGTAGTCATAAAGCGGCTGTCCGCCCTCGTAAACCAAAATATCACAGTCTTCATATTTTTCTTCCAGTGTTTCTTCGATTTTTTCCCTTGCATCTTCTGTTACGTTTCCGCCAAAGTATACGCTGATAACTTCACTATCGTCATCTACCATACCTTCTAAAAGCGCACACAAAATGTCAAAGGAATCATCACCAACGGCTTTAATATCTCCGCCCTCGATACCGATAATTTTATTTTCCGGATATTCGTTTCCGTCAAACACGAAATTACGAACAGAATATGTTACCATACCGGTTTTGATATTGGAAATTGCATCGTTCATATTAGAAACGTTTGCTTCTAAACTTTGAGCAGGATCAAAGGCGAGTTTTGCCGCGATACCTGCAGGAACAGAGCGTGTTTCTAAAACAACGATGTTTTTCTCTGTCAAATCCGGAACCTGTTTTGCTGCCATGATGATATTTTTGTTATTCGGCAGAATAATAACCGTTTTTGCATTAACGGAATTTACTGCATTTAAAATATCATCGGTGCTGGGGTTCATCGTCTGACCACCTTTAATCACCTTGTCAACGCCCATGTCGAGGAAGATACTCTCAAGGCCATCACCTGCTGCAACAGCCGCAAAACCGATTTCTTTTTCCGGCTCTTTCGGGACGTCTGCTTCTTCCTGTTCGTTGTGCTGATATTTCATATTATCAATCTTAATATTGACTAATTCGCCCACTTTTAAAGCTTCTGTAATTACATAGCCGGGTTCATTTGTATGGATATGCACCTTTACGATATCATCATCGTCAATAACAACCATACAATCTCCCTTTTTGGAGATCTTATCACGGAACAAGCCAACGGGAGAACCGTCAGACTTTTTCTCTATGATAAACTCTGTGCAATAGATAAACTCAATATTTGCATCGATTTGCTTTTTGTCAAGTGTTGTGTTAACGCTCACTTCACTTCCGGTAAGTTCAATTACTTCGCCGGTTTCTAAATAATGAAGTGCGCCCTCTAACATATAAACAACGCCCTGACCGCCGGAATCGACAACGCCCGCTTGCTTCAGCTGCGGAAGAAGTTCCGGTGTGCGCGCTAAACTTTCCTGCGCCGCCAAGGTTGCTGCACGCATGATTTCTACGATATCGCCGCTGTCAGCGAGTGCTTTTACCGCTGCGTCTGCCGCATCGCGGGAAACGGAAAGAACCGTTCCTTCCATCGGCTTCATAACTGCTTTATAAGCGGCTTTTACACCTTCCTGCAAACATTCTGCAATATCGGTTGCATCGGCTGTGGTAAGATCATTAAG
>JAZRET010000029.1:0-4335 GCA_045660945.1 Congzhengia sp. | reverse complement strand
GGCATACATATGTGCTGACTACAAACGCAGACAGATTTCCGAAAAAGGTTCGTCATTCCCTGGTAGACAAAATGCAGATAAAGTGCCTTGAAATTTTTGAGGCACTCTTTGAAGCAAACCGAATAAATAACAAAACGCATTTAAATGAGCGCTGCGAAAAAATCACAGAGGCAATTACGCGCTGCGATGAACTGCAGTTCTTCATTGAACTCTCCATGGATTTAGGATATGTAAAGGATAAGTCCGCGGGATATTGGTCCGGATTGGTAACCGATGTGAAGCGGATGTCTATCGCATGGAGAACAAGTGAACGCAGGTAAGAAAATCGGGTTGTATGTTGTATTTTTCTTTGCGTCGCGCCGTCGGGCAACATAAACAACAACAACTACAACAACAATAACGGTGTGCGTCCGTATTGGTGGAATGTCAGACAGAGTAGGCTTTGCGCCCAAATCAGAACACCCCTAACAAAAGAACATACAACCTTTCTTCTTCGGAAGATAAACAAAAAGGACTGTTGCTGCATGACCGACTTCGAGAAAGTGATTGATTTTGACAATATGTATAGAGCCTTCCGCAAATCAAAAAGCGGTAAAGGCTTCAAAAAGAGTTCTGCTAAATTTAACATCATGGCTTTAGATGGTATCAACACCCTGATAGAACAGTTAAGGTCAAGAACCTATACAATATCAGAGTACAACGAATTTAAAGTGTATGAGCCGAAAGAGCGCGTCATCAAGACCACTTCCTTCAAAGATAAGGTTGTGCAGCACAGTTTATGTGATAACGTGTTGCTCCCGAAGATGCAGGAGATTTTTATAAAAGACAACTGTGCCGGGCAGAAAGGAAAAGGAACACTCTTTGGTATAAACAGACTGCGCGAACAGATGAGAGCGTTTTATAAGCGGTATGGCGTAAAAGGTTATATTCTAAAATGCGATATTTCCAAGTTCTTTTATAATATCTCGCACGAGCAGTTAAAAGATATCGTTGCGTACTACTTCGGCTATGACGACGGTATTTTGTGGCTCTGTAATCTGTTTATAGACAGTACGGAAGGTAAAGGCATCCCGTTGGGGAATCAAATCAACCAGGGACTTGCGCTTTTGTATCTTGACGGAATGGACAAACTTATAACCGGCGAACTCGGGATTGAATTCTATGGCCGGTACATGGACGATTTTTATTTGATGCATCCGAATAAGGAATATTTAAAACATTGCCTTGAGGTTCTAACAGAGTTTCTTAAAACACTTGACCTGGAACTGAACGGCAAAACGCAGATATTCCCCATCAAGAGCGGCGTGAATTACCTCGGTTTTCACACCTACATCACGGATACGGGAAAAGTTATACGTAAGTTAAAAAATCAGAACAAGCGAAATGCACAGAGGAAGTTTTTAAAGATGGCAAGACTTGTGGCGGAAGGGAAACTGCCACTTGATAAATTCTACGCATCCTATAACGCGTGGAAAAACCATATATCACACGGGAACTGCCACAGTCTTGGCAGGGCTGTTGATAAGAAGATAAGAGAAATGTTGAAGGAGGCGCGAAATGTCGCAAACGAAATATCCGTTACCGAAGGACCTTAAAATGCAATGCATAAGTATCGTGCGCGGTTATGAGCGTATGGTGCAGAAATACAAAAAGATGCAAGAAGAAATTGCCTACCAGTCACCGGAACCGCCGGACGGACAACCAAAGGGAAACGGCATCGGAGACAGTTGCTTTCAAAAGGCAACGAAACTCATGGAATTGGAGAATGAAATGTTCGTTATCCAGATGCGCGCAGTAGAACAGGCAAAATTACATATCGGTGATGACATCGCGAATCCGGACGAAAGAGAAAAAGTCGTAGATGCAGTATGGGACAGTTGCACAGAAGGAAGAAACTTTATCTATGAGTACAGAGCATTGTGCGTAAGTAAATCAAATTTCTACGAACGCAGGCGAAAATTCCTTTATGATATTGCAAAAAATCTTAATTTTTTATAAAATGGCGGACTGTGCAACGAAAAACCGTGATAGAATGGTATCATCGAAAAAGTATGGTTCTTCCATAATCGATTGTAAAGCAGTTTTATAATGAGTAAAAACCACTTCAACAGATGGTTTTACAGAAAGAAAATGACGCTTCCAAAATGGAGGCGTGTTTTTATTGTGTCGGACATAATAGCCGGCGGATGGGACGGCGGGAATAAAGATTAAGAGGTGGTGAGGTGGCAAAACATTTTACCGACAAAGAGAAAAAGAAAATTATCGCTGACTATATAGAGTGTGAGAACTATTCTGCAGTCGCTAGGAAATATGGCTGCAGCGACAGAACCGTTGCAAAGATTGTGAAGAGTGACAACGAAAGTTCGAAAAAGTTCGAGGATAAAAAAAATAAAAACACAGAAGATATCCTTTCACACATGGAGAAAAAGAAAGATAAGGTTTGCGATTTGATAGATAGGTATTTGGAAGAACTGATGGACGAGGAACGAATTGCCGGAGCAAAACTTCAACAAGTCGCAACGGCGCTTGGAATCGTTATCGACAAATTCACATCGAATACCAACGCATCTGATAATGGCGCATTGGAAGAATTAATAAAGGGGTTGAAGAAGTGAGTGCAGTATACACAGATAAGCAGTCTGCCCTACTCCACATGTGGCAAGAAGACAAACTTCACAGAATCAACATCCTGGATGGCTCTGTCCGTTCCGGCAAGACTTGGATTTCTCTCGTGCTTTGGGCATTTTGGGTAGCCACGATGCCAAAAGGCGGAAACTACTTAATGACCGCAAAGACATTGACGGCTCTCCAACGTAACTGCCTGGACCTTTTAGTGCAACTCGTTGGCCGGAGAAACTTTTCATATTCCCTTCCAAAGAAGGAAGGCGTTCTGTTCGGCAGAAGAGTTTATCTTGAAGGTGTAAACGATGCAAGGTCTGAAAGCAAAATTCGTGGTCTTACGCTAACCGGCGCATACTGCGATGAACTTACGCTTTTCACAGAAGACTTTTTCGCTATGCTTTTATCACGACTTTCTATGCCGGGCGCGAAACTGTTCGGAACCACAAACCCGGACAATCCGCACCACTGGCTTAAGAAGAACTATCTCGACCGTGCAGACGAATTAGACCTGCTCTCGATGAAGTTTCTAATAGATGACAATACGTTTTTGAATGCCGAATATGTTTCCAATATCAAACGGGAATACGTCGGTGTTTTTTATGACCGATTCATCCTTGGCAAATGGGTTGCAGCAGATGGCGTTATATATCCGCAGTTCGCAGACAACAGCAGCAGTTTTATTATCAATGAAATGCCTTATGTGATGCGCGCATCCATTGGGGTTGACTTCGGCGGAGATAAATCTGCAAATGCTTTTGTGTGCAACGGATACACAAAAGGCCTTAAGGAAGTCATAACGCTTGACGAAGAATACATCAAAGAAGGCATCACACCCGAGAAACTATACGACCGCTTTATACAGTTCGTTCTTCGTTTACGTGCCAAAGGCATCCCAGTATATGATGCGTACTGTGACAGCGCAGAGTCTACATTGATTCATGGATTAAGGGCTGCAGTAAACCGCGCAGGCCTCACAATTGACATAAAGAAAGCGCGAAAAGGTCCAATTATTGACCGCATTCGCTTTTATAACATGATTATGGCGCAGGGGCGATACAAAGTAATGTCGCACTGCAAACACTTAATAGAGGCGCTTTCTTCTGCAGTATGGGATGAAAAGAAGCACGAAGACACGAGACTCGATGACGGAAATATAAACGTGGACAGTTTGGACGCGTTGGAGTATTCGAGTGAGCCTTATATGAAAGATATAATAAGTATTGGAGGATTACGGTGAAAGCTTTATTATCACAACTTGGAATTAAAGTAATTGAAGATACAAACAAACTGATGATTCCTGTGTGGAAATCGTGGTATGGTGGCTATGTGAAAGAAGAGCATGACTACATGATCTTCAACGGCAAAAAGAAGGTAAAACGCACTCGCGCACAAACGCGCATGGCAAAGAGAGTGTGCGAAGACTGGGCGAACCTTTTGATGAATGAGAAGGTGGGAATAACAGTCGGCAGCGAAACGCTTTCCAAACGCGTGGATGCCATATTCTCTTATAATAAATTCCGCGAAAGAGCAAACCAACTTGTGGAAATGACCTTTGCTCTTGGTACTGGCGCCTTCGTGGAGTTCCACGACGGAGAAAAGGTCAACATCGATTATGTCACCGCAGACAAAATCTTTCCTATTTCTGCAGAAAACGGCGAAATCACAGAGTGTGCCTTTTGTTCCGTAAAGCAGATTGAAGGAAAGCGGTGTTAT
>JAZRET010000028.1:0-2974 GCA_045660945.1 Congzhengia sp. | reverse complement strand
AGCGATCTTTGCACCTTCCGCTGAAATGGAGTAGTGCATCCATTTGCCTTCCTTACGTCCGACCACAATACCCGAATCACAGAGGATTTTCATGTGGTGAGATAATGTAGGCTGTGTAACACTCAGTTCATCCAGCAGTTTACAGGCGCACTTTTCACCTGACCGCAGCAGATTCAGAATGCGGATGCGGTTTTCATCGCACAACGCTTTGAAAATCACAGCGGTTTTCTTTTCATCCATGGTTTATGCACCTCCTATAGATGATCGTCTATGTATATTATATCACTCAGATAGATGTTTGTCAATGTGTTTTTGAAAAAATATTGAATAGCGTGAATGAGATATTTTATCAGCTAATAGGAATTGTCCTAACTATCTTTGGTGATAGATATTCATTCCATCCTCCCCAGTATGCATTTTTATGCTTAACTGTGCAAAATGCCAATGAATCGGTAAAAAAGCACCACCACACAAAAATTTGTGTTTTGAAACCTGCCGCATTTCTGATACTTCGATGTTACATGTTGAGAAATCTGCGTTTGCAAAATACATCCACAACAAGACAAATTATATCCTCCTGTCGCAGAGATGTTGAAATTTTACAGCAATTTTATAGCCGTTTGTGCAGCTTTCAAAAAATGCCCACGGTATTAAGAATGACCACACATTTATTTTGGGAAAATCATTGATTTCAACCCCGAAAAACGGCTTTGAGAAAAAACATAAGAATGCGAGGACGGAATCTGAAATTCCGCCCCCGCATTTTGTTATAGTTAAATATGCAAAATTCTTGAATACGCTTCTCTGTAAAGAGCGGTCAATTCTGCCGTCAATGCTTCTTTGAAACGTTCTGCTTCTTGATTCATGATTAATTCAAAATCTGGTGACCACTTCTCGAAAAGTTTATTTTCAAAAAACATGTATTTAAATTCTATGCTTTTGCGGTAACCATGAATTTCGATTTCCAAATAAAGTTTATCAAACTCCGGCTGAGCGCACATCGCTGCCTGCATCAAAGCTCCTTCCGCAGAATCCCAGATTGTTTCCGCCCCTTCGATCGCGTCATCCGCTACAGACTTTTCATCAACTGAACCGGATGCATCTGCAGTAGGATGTATTGTTGGATATGAATCTTTGCGGAATGCGTCGCGTGTTCCAGCGAATACAGTTATTATTGCTACAATTTGAAATAAATTCATACAGGTTCTCCTTTTTGTAATAATGATTGTTGGGTTACGCGCTTACTCTGTAAGTGAAGCCAACAAAGCCTTTCGGTTTCATCTTGCGTTCATCCTGCCGCCCCTCGCGGATTGGAATGAGGTTCTTTGCAATGTTCGCGGCGACTGTCTCCACGTTCATTCGCGGATTCCGTATCAGCTCCCGCACGAACATCACGGCGGACTTGAAATTAACCTTGTATGCGTAGATTCCGTTTGTTGGCTGTTTGATTACAACCTCGCGGACAATGCGACTCGCGTAGTTGAACGCAGTCATAGCCGCATAGATTTCTTGCTCCACGAAATCATCCCGCTTTCCATGAAGATTGACAAGACCGACCGTGTACTTTAGATCACGAAAACTTGTCTCGATGCCCCAACGAAGATGATACAGGAACTTTATGTCCTCTATGTTGAACTCCAGCGGCAGAGATGTCGCAATCGTCTCAAACTCACCTGTGGGCAGTTTAAAGCGCACGATTCTCAACCGCATAGGATATGGTGACGGGAAATCCCAGCGGGCGCGGCGAGTTTTGGATGTTTCTTTTGACTTTTTCGGCACTTGCAGGAAAATATATTTGTTACGCTTATCTTCGTTCGTTTGTGTCGTTGTAATCGTGAAGCCGATTGAACAATCCAACTCACAGAAAGGCAACTTTGCGATTTCGCGCATAGCAGAGTGCTCTTGCTTTACGCGAATCATGAAATCCACATTCTCCTGCTCGATAAGGTGAGCGAGAAGATTGTAGCTTTCGTAGCCGCGGTCAGCGATAATGAGTGTGGGCGAAAGAAAATCGTTGTTCCGCAACATATCGACTAACGCGCCGATCTCATCCTTCTGCGGTTCTGGTTGAAGAACAGCGTCGAAATAAGTACGGTTGAGAACATCGTACAGGGGATTCAAGTGCATTTGGCAGTAACCCTCTGGTGCGCCTGCATTGCACACGAAACACGGCGAAGCGGGATTTCTCGGCATATTCACCGATGTTCCGTCCACCGCAAGTACGCGATAGCCGCGGTAGGTTTCGGAATCCTTGGAGAGCGCGTTGAAACGCTCAAAAATGTCGTGAAATACCGCTGACGGAATCTGTGCGCGTCTCTGCGAAATCGCGGCAGGAGTGACCTCAATACCCGCCTGATGCACGATTCTCGCAAGTGAACCACCCTCTGCGCCAATCAATAGACGAAGCATAGCGTAAAGAGGTAACTTAGTGGTGCGCTGAAACTCAGTAGAAGATTCTTCTATTAATGAAATAGTCACATCTCGTAAAGTACGCTCAAAATTGGCTTTTATATCATTTATATCTGGCATAATTCATCCCCATTTCAGATTATTTTGAATATATGCCGCGAAAAAACAAAACGACAGCACCCATCAAAAGTGGGTGTTGCCGCAAATATAGCCTTATTCGCTGGAAATCCTCTCTCTTTTCTCTCTGATTCTCGCTAATCTCTCAAAAACTGTAACAATCTCTCTAATCGGTAATGTGGGAAAACTGGGGAACTACGCCCGAAATGTGTCCAAAATCTAAAAACTTTCTTATCTTAAAAAAACTTAAATAAAAATGTAACTGTCTCTCTTGTCTCAACAATCTGTTCTCGAACAATGCCGTTTCGCGGCAAGGTAAATCATTACCCATACTAATTTTATATTATGAAGGCGAATTTGTCAATAGATTCTCTGAATAATTTACATTAATTTCATAATATAGATGTTGTTTTAACGGCTCAACTGATGATAAAAAGAGGTAAGGTGA
>JAZRET010000027.1:0-8671 GCA_045660945.1 Congzhengia sp. | reverse complement strand
GGGGTTCAGACAGATTCTTCTTCCCGTTAATTAACGCTTATAAAAATGTGTATATTGACACAAGTGATTATCAGGTTATTAACGGCATCAATAAGTTCTACGAAAAGTTTGGCGATGAACGTCTGGTATTCGGAAGTAACTTCCCGATGGATCACTTCGGCGGTCCGATTACGGCTCTTTTAGGCTCTGACTTAAAAGAAGAATCCATTGAAAAAATTGCATCAGGAAATATCTTAAGAATTATGTCGGAGGTGAGAATATGAAAAACCCGTCTACCCTTGCGGCAGAATATATAAAATTAAGAAAAATGCCACTTCCTATCATTGATGCACACGCACACATGGGTCCGAACTACGGAACCTATATGTCCAAATGCAGCATGGATGAAATGGTAGAAGTGATGGATAAAGAAAATATCGAAATGGTTTTCTGTTCTCCGCACAGCGCACTCTTTGACCCCGTCATGAAAAACGATGAGATTGAAGTTGCGATGAAAAAATATCCCGACAGATTTCGTGCATACTTTGCGTATAACCCGAATTACGCGGATGAATACCTGGCAAAAATCAACGATGTTTTAGATGTAAAAGGATATATCGGTTTTAAATTTTTACCCACATACCACCGCTATCCGTTAAGCGGCGAAAATTACCGCCCGGTGCTCGAATTTGCAGATAAACATAATCTTGCAATTTTGATTCACACCTGGGGCAACAACGACCCGCACAACGCACCCAAACACATTGACGGTATTGCAGGACTCTATAGAAATGCAAAATTCATTATGGGACATTCTGCGCCCGGTGAATTAGACGAGGCAATCAAGGTCGCACAAAAATACGAAAACGTATATTTAGACCTTTGCGACATCCACCGTCACAGCGGAATCGTTGATAAAATGGTAAACGCCATCGGTGCTGACCGCGTGTTATTCGGAACAGACGTTCCGTGGTACGATCCGGCATATGGCATTGGCAGTGTACTCTTCTCCAAAATCAGCGATGAGGATAAGTACAAAATTCTCTATAAAAACGCAAAAGAATTGGCAAAAAGAAACTAACCTAGGAGGAAAAATTATGTCAAACGTAAAATCATTTGAAGAAGCCAACGGAAACTCCTTTGGCGACATCTTATCAAACAAAAGAGAAAACAAAAACATTAAAATCGGTCTTTTCACCGGTGGATACTTTGAATACTGGAGAATGTATCCGGAAACACTCGAAAAAAACGTAAAGAGCGACATGGAGCGCGTAAAAGAAAACTTCAAAAAGAGATTCCCGAACGTAATCTGCTCCGATATGGTAGACACATTGGATGCTGCTGAAGAAGCAGGTAACCTCTTTAAGAAAGAAGATATTGACATTTTAGTGATCGCATACGGTACATATCTCCCCGACTTTATGACCATGCACGTTATTAACAAATTAAACGGCGTTCCGGTGGTATTCTTCTCTGTTCAGAACACAGAAAAAATCGATGTGAACAGTGACTACGAACATTCTCTTCGCAACAGTAGCACCATCGGTATCGCGCAGATTACCGGTACCATGAGAAAACTTGGAAGAGACTACAAAATCGTTGTTGGCTCCATCGATGACGAAAGAGCATACAAAAAAATTGGTGTATATGTGAAAGCAGCGCAGGCAATCGCTGACATCAAAGAAGCAAACATTGGTGTTATCGGTAATGTGTTCCGCGGCATGTACGATTTAGAACTCAGCAAAACATTCTTAAAGTCCGCATTTGACGTAAACGTAATTTATATCCAGAGCGGACATCTCTTAGCTGAATGGGAACAGGTTACAGAGGCGGAAGTAAAAGAAGTTTCCGATAAACTCCTCGCCAGATTTAAAACACGCGGCGTTACAGAAAATGACGTTATGCGCGCAATTAAAGTTGCAATTGGAATGCAGCGCCTTGCTGAAAGATTCCGTCTTGTTCCAATGTGCTTTTTGGACCAGCACTTCGTTCAGAAAGAAACACTTACAA
This sequence comes from Congzhengia sp., assembly GCA_045660945.1. Lineage (GTDB taxonomy): Bacteria > Bacillota > Clostridia > UBA1381 > UBA9506 > Congzhengia. The sequence goes on along the minus strand of JAZRET010000027.1, from coordinate 6,682 downwards.
CCGCAAGAATCGGCGCTTCTCTTTTAATGGAAAATACCGATATCACCGTTGCATGCGAAGGTGACTTAGGCGGTCTTGTCACAATGATGCTCATGAAGTCCATTTCCGGCGAAGGTGCTTTAATGGGCGAATGGGGCGAATATGACGCAGACCTCAACAGTTGTCTCATTATGGGACACGGCATCGGCGTTCCGTCCTTAGCAAAAAGCGATGACGAAATCACGCTTACAAGAACTCCGGAAGAATGGGGCTTTGAAGGCGGCGGCTTAAACTACGAACTCATCGTTAAACCGGGCGACGTAACCGCAGCGCATGTGATTGAAACAGCAGACGGCTATAAGATGATTGTTTCTCCCGCTAAGAGTGTGGATATGAAAGCTCTTCCCTACAACGAACTCCACGCGATGATTCAGGTAAAAACCCCGATTAAAGAATATTTAGAAAAAGTATTTGACAGTGGCGTAACACATCACTGCATCGTTGGTGTATCTGATATGTCAGAAGAACTGTTGGCTGTTGCAGAATTCTTGAACTTAAAAACATTCTATATTGAGTAATCAAACAAACAAAAAGGTGTCATTCTTTTGAATGACACCTTTTTTATTTATACTTTTTTGGTTTTTCTATATTCCGCCGGAGTCATCCCCATAGTTTTCTTAAAGGTGGAATAGAAAAATTTCAAATCATTAAATCCACATTTGTAAGAAACATCCGCAGAACTTAGGTCAGTGGTTTCAAGTAACCTGCACGCTTCTTTTACTCTGAGTTCCTGCGTGAAAGAGGAAATGGACATCCCCGTCGTTTTCTTAAATATCTGCCTAAAATAATTTTTACTTAAGAAAATTCCGGACACAACTTCATCCAGGCTAATATGTTTATCATAATTATTTTGCATATATTCGATTGCCTTTTCCACCAGTTCCTGATGGCTCTTTGTGTAAGTCGGCTGGTTTTTGTCAATTTCACGGAAAATCTTAATGATAATTTCAATGACATATGCGCGGATAATGCTTTGAAATCCCATTTCTCTTTTATTGTATTCTTCGTAAATTTTCTCAAACAGAAATTTAAATTCTTTTGCATGCGTTTTTACAAGGTTCTGCGGAACCTTGGAGTTTTTAAACTCCGTAAAAACAGATGAAAAGAGATATGATGACGCAAGTGCCACGAACTCTTTGTTTTCTAAAGCAGGAATATGAAAAAGGTCCGGTGTGAATAGCAAATCATATGTGACAAATTTTTCATCGCCGACACGCGTGAACGAATGTGCCACACCATAGTCAATCATAATGACATTTCCTTTTTTTACAGTATAGGACATATCATTAACCGTATGCAACGCTTGTCCTTCTGCGACAAACACCACTTCGATAAAACTATGTTTATGCATCACACCGTTTAAATCGTCATTTTCAGAGCGATGAATATAGATTTCTTCATCATTTTTAAAATACTCTTTTTTCGCAAGTTCCAACACATCTACATTCACTTTTCACACACCTCCTTATCTTCTTTTTTCTATTTTATCACATTCCACAACACAGTTCAACCCGTTTTGCATAAAAACGAGGTGTAACTTCCAAATTACACCTCATTTTTTACACCTATATATACGACTTTAAAATTAGAAAGAATATCCTTCTACGCTGTAATAAGACATGTTTGTCTGGCGAACATCGAGTCTTCCAAAGCAAGCACAAATCGGGAGTGTGCTCTTCACCCAAATGGTATACTGCACAGATTCGCCGAGCTGAAAATTCTGCTCACCAAGCGGTTTATCGAGTCTTACACATGTTGTACGCATACCGTCAAGTTCAACCATAATGCCTGCTTCCGGCTCTCTGTCTTCGAAAACCAAAACAAGTTCGATTGTGGTCTTTTCATTGTTTAAATTTGTGAGCATCAATGCTTCATGACCTTCAAATTCCGGATTATCACCTTTCGGGGGAAGATAACCATCACAGAAGATCCAATTCTTCTTACCTTTTCTCATTTCAAATCTCTCCTTATTTAAAGATTCTCGGAATTGCTTTGTCGTTATAGGTTGTCATACGTTTTGCGCCATCTTTGGTAATCAAATAGCAGTCTTCCACGCGGAAGGAACCCCATTCCATACCTTTGAAGTATGCATCGATGCAAATTGCCATATTTTCTTCAATCACGCGCTTATTTCCTACTGTAAAGGTCGGCGCTTCGCATTCAAGCATGCCGGTACTATGTAAACTTCCGTAAGGACAGTAGTCTATGTAGCCGTATTTGGTTAAGTAATCGGTGTATGCGTTTAAAACAACATCACAAGGTGTTCCGGGTTTCATTTTGTCAGAAGCGAAATTCAGCGCTTCATATGCACACATAACGGCGTCCTTAATCTTCTGCGGAATCCCGCCTAAAACCAACGGACTGCAGATGATACCGTTGTAACCTTCATAACAAACACCTGCTGCCAAGTTAATAATTTCGCTTTCTTTAATCTGGCGGAGTGTGTTTCTGCACATACTGATGTAAGAGTTTTTCTCACCGGTTGCAATCATCGGTGCAAAAGACTGAACATAGCTTTCTGCGCCAAGGCTCATCATTTCTGCCTCGAACATACCTTCGATGTGACGTTCTGTCATGCCAACTTCAATTTTTGGAACAACATTTTCAAACATTTTTGAAGTCATTTCCCAGTTGGTTTTTAAAATTTCAATTTCAGCAGGGCTCTTAATAATTCTCTGCTCGTAATGTACATCATCAAAATCAACGATTTCAGCATCAGAAAAAACTTTCTTTAATTTTCCCATAATGATTGATGGGAAAATGAGTCTTCCGATAAAGCCTATTTTCTTTACATTCGGATGCTCTGCTTTTACTTGTGCGAACAGCTCTTCAAAGTCGAGCTGACCTTCTGTGTCGTATTCAAATCCGCTTACTTCTCCAATTTCAGGTAAAATTGCAATTCTGCTTCCGGGAAGTTGATTCTGCACTTCACAGTAGTCAAAAGATGCCTGACCGCTGCAAACTGTTACTTCACCATCTGCCGGAATCACAATCGCAGAACTTTCATTTACCGGAGCAAATCCGCAGTAGTATCTTACAATACCGATTTCTAAAAGGTTCGAAAAACCTACCACTAAATCTACATTGTGCTGTGCCATTTTTTCTCTTAATGCCGCGATTCTTGCAAGGTATTCTGCTCCTTCAATTTTAGGATAATTCATCATTTTTCCTCCTCTATTGGTTTTCTTGATTTTTAAACTAACACCATGATATATTAAATTATAACAAAAGGGGCAAAGTGCGAACAATGGTGAATTTGCAGATTATTCTTGAAAAAGAAACACCGCATATTTAGAAATACCCATCCACAACGGCACAAAAAAATCGTTTCACGGTTACAACCACGTTACAACCAAAATGATATTGGGATAAAATCAAAAGCCCTTGAAACGTACTTGTTTCAAGGGCTTTCCTTGGTGATGCATCGGAGATTACGACTCGCTTTGCTCGCTGCATGCTTGACTTTGCCAATCGAACTTCGCCGACGCTCGTTCTCTTGGAGCCTGCGCAATCTCACTCGAGTTCGAATCTTAAATAAATGCAAAATAAAAGACCATCCAAACGGATGGCCTTTATTTTGGTGATCCATCGGAGATTCGTACCCCGGACACCTTGATTAAAAGTTAAAAGCAAGGCTTTTTCTCAACATTCCGCAACATATTTTGCCCTATTTTATGGGCTTTTGTTAGCAATACAAACCTCGACAAATCGTCACAAATTTCGACGGTTGCGAACACGGTTGCTAACAAATGCCGGAGGGCAAATATACAACAAAGGAATGACAGAAATGAAAAACCAAAACACACAAACAGTAGCAGCACGGATGCGACAAGTCCGAGAAGTAATGCATCTATCGCAAGAAACACTTGCGAAGAGACTCTTCGTATCGAGAAGTTGCATATCAAATTATGAGACAAGTCGCAGAAATCCAAATTTAGAAATGCTAAATCGATTTGCAGATGAACTCAACGTGAACTTGGACTATATTCTAGGTTCTGATGCTTCACCGAGTCAAAATTCCAAACTTCAGGAATACGATGTAGACATTGCAAAACATCTTACGAAGGACGGATTCCTCGACCTTTCAAATGAATCACCGATTGTCAGAATCGCCGTTGTGGAATTCTTTATACACCTAAAAGGAAAATATCAATTATAAGACAAACAAAAATAGGCGCCGCAGGAAATCCCCGCGACGCCTTCTTTTTATTTGCTTTTGTTTCTCTTTACCTTTTCAATCATCTTTTCCTTTGTATAGTCTCCGGCTTCGTCATAGCACTTCTTGATGGCTTTGATTTTCTCTTCGTCGGTCATCTTATTATAGGAACTACTATAGATAAGTTTACGCACCAATTCGAAACTCTTCTTGCCTCGAAGTATTTTTGCTTCGGTATACTGTTCAGCAGTCATATCGTATCTCACGCCGTCTTCTGTAAAGTATTTTTGCTGTGTTCTTGGCAAGATGTCTGTTTCGCCTGTTTTTTCATACAGTGCTTGAAGTTTTTTGTCAACCGCAGTATAGTTTTCTTCGGAGTAGTATCCGGGAGAAACAAAGTTCTCTGTCGTGCGTTCAACCACATCACCGTATGTTTCTACTCTACCCCAAACATCTACAGACGGTTCAAACAGTCTGCTTGCAAAAGGAATCTTGCTTGCCGCTTTTCCGATTACACTCTGTAAGCCACCCGGAATATCGCTATTCTTATCCTCGTAATAATAATTACGCTTTGTCGGGTCTAATATTCTCGATATCTGGCCGCCTATTGTAGGAAACGCTTGCGTAAAGTAATTGGTTGCCATGTTCGTTACAATAGGAGTAACGGGATTCGTCTTCTCGTATTGAGCAGAACGAATGGTATCGCTGATTCCAGAGAAAACAGATAACTCTAACAACGGTTCAGGCAATGTTGCCAAAGAATCTACAACCTTCTTAAAGGTAAACTCTCCGTCTTTTGTTACATCGTATAGCGCACTTCCGGTAAACAGCGCCAAGTTAAGTGGCGCCGCCCAATCAATCGTATACGACTTACCACCGATTTTGAGTGCATAGGATTGTTCACCTAATGCCTTATCGTATTTTTTCTTCTTGTCGGGTTCTTCCTCTTCGCCTACTAAAATTCCCATGGCAGCAAGGAAATAACCTAAAAGCAAAAGTCCTGTTCCCGTCAAGCCTTTAGATAAAGTATCAATCGCTTCTGTTGCGGTGTGCGTTCCGTCTTTAACACCTTTGGTTGCCTGATAAACTCCGGTCAAAATAGATACAGGAGAATACTGCACCCCTTGCTTTGCTATATTTAGCGGTGTCTTCTTAAAGGGCATTACACCTTCCACTAACGCACCTGTTGCTCGAACGGCCTTGTTATTGCTCATTTCGGCTTTTCTCTGCAATCTATTCAAGCCTTCTGCCAAAGCGTTTGCATCTCTGTATGTAGCCGCCTGCGCTTCTTTTACTGCATAGGCTCTAACTTTATCCAGTGTATCTCTGTCAATAGCATTAACATCAAGTTCCCTTGCGGTAATGATTCTTGCAAGAGCATCTACATAGTGCATTTTCAAGAACCACATATCTTCCATTTCAAGAAAATCAAAATTCTTAAGTCTTAATTTCTCAAGCCATTTCGTTTTGAATATGGTTCTTTTCCCTTCGATGTCACTCGTTACCGCATATTTCGCATTAACACCCTGTAGGACCTTAACCATTTCTTCAAAGTCTTTTTCAGCAAATCCAATCGCCTCTTTTGACTTTGTGAAAGATTTCGTCCTTTCTGCAGTATCAACTTTCGCAATGCTCTCTCCGATTGCTCCCATGAAATTTTTAATTCTGATTGCAGGAACAAACACCATATTGCCAACGATATTACGAATATGAGTTCTCGGATTGCCAAGCATCGCAAGGTATCTCCACGCATTCCATTTATCAAGAAATGTCGTCGAAATCTGGTCGGCAATATTTTGGCATATCTTATCGTATGCAGCATCGCGACTTTCCTGGTCCTCGGCCTTATAGAATTCTTCCATAAGTCCTTCGTCAAGTTCGATATCCTCAAACTTCTTTCCAAGTTTTTCTTTGAACTCTTCGTTCATCTTCGCAACAGACTTTTCAAGATAATAAAGTTGTCCATCGGGAGACATCATTTTCAATAATCTGCAGGCTTGAAGTGTCTGCCCTGCTCTTGTTGCTTCTGCGGCGAGTTCCGCTGCTATCTTCATGGCGTTTTTATAATCTTTGTTGTTTACACATTGATTATATAACTCCATCCCCAACGCAAGTTCTCGCTTGCCGACTTTTTCCGATTCAAACAGCACTTCCCACTTCTTCATCGCATCATCAAAACCAAGTTTCTTAATTTCGCTTTGTGCATAATTAAGAGCGTTTTTGTTCGTGATAACTTCGTGACTCATTGTGCCATCAAGAATTGCTTGTTCAAATTCAGATAAAGCCTCATCCGGTGTTACCCCTGCTTCCATCATTGTTCTTGCAAAGTAACTTACGGGTTCATCCTCCGAGATTTTCTTTGGAACAGATATATCCCTTGCAGGTTTCTCTCCTTTCGGGATAGCGCCGTATTCTTCAATATGCTCGTTCCAAAGGTCAAGGAAATCAGGAATGTCGTCACCTTCGAGAGAGTATTTTACTGTATCT
>JAZRET010000026.1:0-2617 GCA_045660945.1 Congzhengia sp. | reverse complement strand
GTTATAGGGGCTATCTATTTTTGTATCTGCAATCGTAAGATTTGCTTTTCTTTCTTTCAACACATACTGCACCGTTGCACAAGACTGAAGGTACGGATAATCTGTGCTATTGATACGGTTATGAAAGACGCTTGAAACTAACTTTCTGTCTTCGTCGCCGATGGCTTCTCTTTCAATGATGGAGGCGAGTGTTATCACTTCGTCCATCGTCATACCGAGTTCTTCAGCACGCGACGCATATTTTCCGTACACCTTATCAAACTGCGAAAGCATTTCATTGATAATTCCATATTCATCATTCGGCATAAACATATAGGTGTTCGGGAACAGGTATCCTTCTAAGCGATTGTCACGCTGAGGGATGTCTTTGACAAAATCGTAATCAAACTCGCCGTAGTTCACAAGGTCATAAAATTTCTTTTTGTCAATTAGCCCTTTTTCCTCTAAAAGGTCTGCAATTTTATAAATTTCATACCCTTCTGGAATCACAACTTTTACGGCTTCTTCACTTTGACTTGCCTCTGTGAGTGTTTTGAAGATGTCCTCATAACCAAAACTTTTGTCTAATTTGAACTTACCATAGTTATACTTTCCATCTATTCCGCGCACTCTTGACATCACACGGAAAAACGTTTTGCTCATAATAAGATTTTCTCTTTTGAGTTCTTCGGCAATCTGTCCCGTACTTGCGTTCTGTGGCACGGTTATGATTACTTCTCCGCTTTGCTTATTCGGCGCATAATCGGTATAAAACGCACCGCCGCTCATCACCAGAAGAATCACGAAAAGAACCAAGAATACTTTTTTCGCCTTCTTCCGTTTTTGCTTCTTAGCCTTCTGCCTTTCTTGTTTGGCAAGCGCGCGCTTTTCATTTTTTGAAAGACGCGCCACTGTCATCAATTCGATTTCTCCATTCGCACTTTCTTCTGTTTTGAAAGCCGGTGCTTTTTCCGGTGCTTCTTCCACAAAGTCATGCGGAACGTCTTCTTTTTCGGGTCGATTAACTCCCACGCTTTTAAAAATCTGTTCCATTCTTTCCTGTGCAGCTATTTCTTCCGCGCTTAAGGTTTCATTTTCTTCCGGCTGTACGGTGTTTTCCGGCACTTTTGCGCCAGTTTCCAGAATTTCTCTTTCGTCCATCGTTACACGTCCTTTCCTTTGCCACGATTTAAAGCCTTAAATTCGCAACGGCATTTAACCCGCTGTCCGCAAAGTCATTTTTTAAAAATTTATAATATCCGGCCGCACCAATCATTGCCGCGTTGTCTGTACATAAAATCGGTTCGGGATAGAAAAGATTTAGCCCTTCTTTTTCTACTGCTTCTGCCACGCACTCTCTTAAAGCACCATTTGCACTTACGCCGCCGGCAAGTACGATTTTGTCAGTACCCTTGTCCTTTGCCGCACGGATTAAGTGCCGTGTGAGCGCCTCAACTACGCTCTTTTGAAAACTTGCCGCTAAATCTGCTTTGTTAATTTCTTCATTTTTCTGCTCTTTTGTGTGAAGAAAATTAATGACAGATGTTTTCACGCCACTGAAACTAAAGTCATACGGATTGTCCGCAAATTCTACCTGCGGAAATTTTATTGCATCAGGGTTTCCTTCTTTTGAGAGCGCCTCGATTTTCGGGCCGCCCGGGTATCCCAGCCCAATCACGCGCGCCACTTTATCAAACGCTTCGCCTGCCGCATCATCGCGTGTTCTTCCCAAAATTTCAAACTTATCATAATCTTCTACATAAAGAATATGGCTATGTCCGCCGGACGCAACCAAACATACAAACGGCGGCTCTAACTCTTTATGCGTAATGTAGTTTGCCGCAATATGCCCATGAATATGATTGACCGCAACAAGCGGAAGATTTTTTGCGCTTGCTACCGCCTTTGCATAAGAAACGCCCACCAAAAGCGCTCCGATTAAACCGGGGCCGTAAGTTACGCAAACGGCACTTAACTCCTCATAGGTTACGCCTGCTGTTTGCATCGCTTCCTCTACCACTGTGGAAATATTTAATACGTGGTTTCTGGATGCCACTTCCGGCACAACGCCGCCAAACTTTTTATGAATATCAATCTGAGACGAGATGACATTTGAGAGTACTTCTCTCCCGTTTTTTAATACCGCCGCCGCAGTTTCGTCGCAGGATGATTCAATTGCTAACATCAAATGGTCCATAATGATTCCTCTTTTATTTTAAAAACTTTGTCATTAAAATTGCATCTTCCGTGTTTTCGTAGTACTTTTTTCTGCGTCCCACTTCTATAAAACCGTGCTTTTCATAAAGCGCGATTGCGTTTTCGTTGGAAACGCGCACCTCAAGCGTTAAAAACGCGAGGTCCTTTTCCCTTCCTGCGCGGATAAAGTCTGCGACCAAACTTGCACCAATGCCTTTTCCGCGGTGCTTTTCTCCCACGGCAACATTGGTGATATGTCCTTCGTCGGCTAATACCCACATTCCCATATATCCAACGGCTTTTTCATTTTCCACTGCTACACGGTACACAGAAAATTTCCCGTTTAACTCTTCTAAAAACATATTTTCCGTCCATGGATGGGAAAACGATTCATTTTCTACTTTTAAAATATCCGGAAGATGTTCTTTCGTCATATTCTCAA
>JAZRET010000025.1:0-4493 GCA_045660945.1 Congzhengia sp. | reverse complement strand
TTGTTTTCTTTGTCAAAATGTGACTTGTGTAAGCGTGGTTCATCTTCACTTTACCTTTTTTGGTAATTCTGAATCTTTTTGCACTCGCTCTATGTGTTTTGATTTTAGGCATTTTCATTTACCCCTTCCAAAAAAATTATTTATTTAGTTGCCCCTTTGGGAGAAACGACCATGCTCATGTTTTTACCTTCGAGCTTGGGCGCCTTGTCCACAGAACCGGTCTCAGATACCGCTTCCTGGAATCTCTCCAACAGCTGGAGTCCTAAAGCACTGTGGTGAACTTCTCTGCCACGGAAACGCACGGTAATCTTTACCTTGTCGCCGCCGGCCAAGAACTTTTTGACGTGATTTACCTTTGTTTCAAAATCGTGATTGTCGATAGACGGGGAAAGTCTGATTTCCTTCACAGAAACAACTTTCTGGTTTTTCTTTGCTTCTTTGTCACGTTTCGCAAGTTCGAACTTATATTTGCCGTAGTCCATAATCTTGCATACGGGGGGTTCTGCTTTTGGCGCGATTAAAACGAGGTCCATATTTTTTGCATAGGCCTGCTCTAAAGCGTCAGCGGACGACGTGATACCGAGGGGGTTGCCGTCGGGACCAACCAGTCTTACTTCTTTCACCCTGATTTCTTCGTTAATCAACAAATCTTGCTTGCTAATGGAAAAACACCTCCAAAAAATGATCGTTTTTGTTTATAGAAAACAAAAAGCGGGCAGTTTCCTGCCCGCAAAAATACACACAACAAAAAAGTTGGAATATTTACCACTTCGGTCGGCTGATATAGCACCTTGTGGTGAGAAACGGTCAGGTTTCTGCTTTGAATACTCAACTATAATAACACAAAATTTTCCGTTTGTCAAGCACTTTTTTCAAAAATCGAAATCTCTTTTTTCTTTCTTACGATACGGGTCTTCGTCGGGGATATGCTCCATAATATCGGAGACGTCGCAATCCAGTACGTTGCAAAGATCGTTGATAAGCGTGGTCGTAAGGTTAAGATTTTTGCGCAAACGGTGAATGGTACTGCTACTGAAATGATAGTCGTAAATTAATTTATAAGTGGAGAAATTCTTTTCTTTTATTGTTTTCCAAAATGGTTTATAACTAATCATTTCTCCACCTCCTTTTTCTCATCTCAATACTATTATATAGTCAGATACTTGACAATGGTCTCACCATAGACTATAATAGTATATAGTATGAAAAATGAAGAGGTTTATTATGAAAGAAGATAGAGAAATAGAAACGTTAAGAGAAGCGGCGATGGAAGAATTTGAACGTTCTCCCAAAGGCATCTATTTAGATGTGCAAAGAAGGATTGCTGAAGCAGCATTAAAGACGAAACTCCCACCGGAAGACCATATTTTGCTTGAACATTATATTGATAACATCACAGAATTTTTCTTTGAAGAGGCAGTGTATATTTTCCACAACGCACACCAATAAGGTGTGCTTATTTTTTTGTTTTCTTTCTACTTGAATCTTGCAAACGAATACCTGATGTGATACAATAAAGGCATTACAAAATTGGGAGATGAACGTATGAAAAAAGTTGTGCTTAATCGTGTTGGCGCGTTTTTGCTTGCCGCAATACTTCTTTTGATGAATTTAAGTAGCGTTTCGGCAAACTTTGACGGCAGTGATATGAATATCGATGCAGCGAAAAGAAGAAAGGCGGCACAAGCGTTTCAGAGTGTTGGATATTGGGGCGACCACGCAAATACGAAAATGACTGAAGAAATGGCAGAAGAATATATAAAAGCGATTGAAAATACCGCAGGCAGCGACATTAAAGCCATTTTAATGGACATCGCAGGTGACGGCATTCCTCTTCTTCTGACGATTTCTTTGCACGAATTTAGCGATTATATCGCGGTTGTAAATGTCTTTCATTGGGATGATGGAAAGTTGTCGCTTTATCCGATGCCGGAAAAAAGGGGCACACACGTCGGATACAACTTCGGCTATTATAACGGCACTCCTGCGTTCCAAACCAATCTTCCGGAAAGTGGAGGGTTAGGAGACGACATTGGTTATTATGTATTTAAAGTGTCCAATGGTAAGATCAGTAAAATCGTAGAATACGATGGCATCTATGATTACCGCACAGTAAACGGCGAGGATAGATATTATCGCTATTACAAAAACGGAGAAGAAATTGATGTAGAGGATTATGTAGATGAAAATACAGATCCTGCTTGGCGTCAGATTTATCAAATCACTGAGTATGCGAACTGGCATTATCCTGTTGGTAAATGGACAGAGCGAGACAACATGATTGCGGCGTTAAGGAAATACATAGACGCTCTTTCAGGGTATCAAAACTTTAATCGCGTCGAAGGCTCAAATCATTACTACGCAGATGAGGCGTCTGAAACCGCATGGGATGCCTATAAAGGAAAAGGCGAAGTAACTGCAGTTTATGAAATTGTTCAAAATGAAATGTTCTATGTCATTATAGAAATTGGCGACACAAAAAAAGGCGTTTTGGTAAAAGGAATCCGCAAAAACGGAAAAATTAAGTGGAAGATTGTTGAAAAACATAATGAACCCGTAGAAGAAGCGGAACTGGAGAAAATCGCGAAGGAGGCTGTGAATAATTCAAATGTGGCGCTTGACTTTGGAAAAATTTCGTCCTTTAAAGATGGGGACGAGTTTGTAACATATATTAAAAAGTGCCTTAATAATATGGAAGGGATTGCGCCAAATGATGTGGCAAAAGGAGAACTGATTTCGTTTATTGAAGCAGGGATCAGTAGTATTTGCACAAGAACAGTTTCGAGTGGCGGAAACCGCTTTACTTTAAATCAAAAAGCGCTCAAAGATTTAGCGGAAGAAGCGCAGGATATGAAAGACAGAATCGATCGGATTCTTTCCAAAAAAGAAATTTCTCTTGGAAAAGAAATCAACGTGATTGTCCGCATTGTTTGGAAAAACTGCAAAGAGAAAAAGCCCTGTAGTATTACGTTAGATCCCGAATTATATAAACATCTGGAAGGAGCATCCGTTCGATTGATACTCGGAAAAACCGGATGTTATGCGCAGATTTCAGAAGAAAATGCAAAATTGCTTGCAAAAGAATATCCCAATATGAAAATTGTATTTTCCAAAACGGGAGACGGGACCTTTGCCATCCAGTTTGAAACGGCAGAAGGCAAAAAAATTGACAAACTCCCGGATCCGGCCAAAGTAACGTTTGGTGTGCCGGCGGACAGCTTGATTTGTACGGTAATGGCATCGTATTCCGGCGGAAGTGACAACTGGGGTGGACAGTTCGACCAGGCCTCCGGGACACTTTCTTTTGAAACACCTTATTCCGGCCAATACGAAGTTTTGGAAAACAATATACAGATTGACGACATTGGTGATTTATCGGAAGAAAGCCAGAAGGCAATTCGTTTTCTTGTTTCCAAAGGATATTTAGGGCTCGACGGAAATAATTTCTTACCGGACGGCACGCTTTCCCGTTATCAGTTCACGCAGGCACTCGTCGGCATGCTCTTTATGCTTGACAGAAGTGAAACAACAACATTTACAGATGTTCCAAAAGACAGCCCATATTATTCTTACGTTGCATCAGCACAGGCGAAAAACATCGTAGAAGGTTATGACAAGGAAACGTTCGGCGGCGAAATCAATATGTCAGTTGAGCATATGTTAGCGCTTGCCGGAAGAACGCTCGTAGAGCAAAAGAATTACACCGTTCCGGCGCGTGCCGGCGAATATTTAGACATTTTCACGGATCGTGACAAAATCTCGAACAGAACTGCGGACTTTGTTGCACTGGCGATTCGTGAAGGATTATTTAAGGATATCGAAACGGTAGAGTCGCAAACAGAAATCACGCGTGAGCAGGCGGCAGTTATTTTATATCGCTTATTCCTGCTTTTATATGAAGTACCGCCCGTTGATTTAGATATGCCCTCTAACATCATTGTAATTTTAATTGCGATTACCGGTGGACTGGTTGTTTTGTGTGGCGGTGCAGTGATATTCCTTTTAAAAACGAGAAAAAAAGAAGAAAAAGAAGTAGATGAAAGGATAGAGGAAGATGAAAGTATTATTGGTTAACGGAAGTCCTCATGAACAAGGCTGTACATATACGGGACTTCAGGAGATTGCACGCGTTTTAAAAGAAGAAGGTGTTGACTCTGAAGTTTTCTGGATTGGAAAAGACGCGATAGCAGGTTGTACAGGCTGTGGTGGGTGCTCAAAAACCCGTCGCTGTGTGATGGATGATGCCGTGAACACGTTTTTAGAAAAGGTAGACGAGGCAGACGGTTTCGTGTTTGGAACCCCCGTTCACTTCGCTTCGGCGGGCGGCGCAATTACCGCGTTTATGGATAGAGCGTTCTGCAGTAAAGCGGCACTTTATCTAGGAAAACCTGCAGCGGCAATTGCAAGCTGCAGAAGAGGCGGCGCAACGGCGGCCTTAGATCAAATGAATAAGTATTTTCCAATTTGCGGAATGCCGATGGTTCCGTCACAGT
>JAZRET010000024.1:0-6089 GCA_045660945.1 Congzhengia sp. | reverse complement strand
ATGGAGGAATTTATTATGGCTGGTTTTTTTGATAAAATCGTAGAAGGAGTAAACAGAGGCGTTAGTACGGTAAGCGAAGGATCTAAGATGCTCGTTGAGAAAGCCAATTTAAGCACGCAGGCTAAAGATATTGAAAGAGATAAGTGCCGTGTACTCCAGAACTTAGGTACATTGGTTTATAATTTACATGCAAGCGGTGAAGTAAACATTGAACAGTGCACAGCTATGTATAATGAAATTGCAGCTATGGATCAGAGACTCGTAGCGCTGCAGCAACAGTTACAGGCACTGGAAATGACAAAAACACAACCGATGCAATATGCGCAAACAGTTGTTCCGCCGGAACCTATTGCAAATGGTTTGGCATGTGAATGTGGATTTGTGAACAAAGAAGGCTCAAAATTCTGCGCACATTGCGGGAAGCAGTTGTAATAGTGTAAGATGTGAATGAAACATATAAAAGCACCCCGTCTCAAACGAGACGGGGTGTTTTTATTATCATTTCATTGTGATAAAGTTATCTAATACATAGTTCATACAGGGAAGAAATTCTGCCTCGTCACTTTCTAAATATGTAAATTCGACATAGCAGATGTTTCCATTCTTCACGTAAGCTTTTCTGCGGGTTACGCGACCATTTTCGTTTACGGTTGCAGAATACCATGTGTTTCCGCTGCTACTTTCTAAAACAGTACCGCTAAAGTAACTTAAGAACTGATTTAATGCGGCTTTTGCAGAGAGATTTTTCCAGTTTTTCGTGCCGCCGATAACCATGTCCACTTTGTCTTCGTAAGAAGCAAGGTGCATAAGGCTTTCGTTATGCAGATTCGCTTTCGTGCTGAACTCTACGGGGAACGCTGCATAGAAACTATAGTCGTTGCTTGTATAAATCTTATATTTTTTTGTTACTTTCGGTGCAGGAGTCGGTTTTTTCGTCGGCACCGGTGTTTTTGCAGGTGCAGCAGCAGGTGTTTCTACAGGAGCCGGAGAAGGAACAACTGCAGGCTCTTCCGTAACTGGTGCTTCGCTGGTAAGCGGCTCTTCTTCCGGAAGTGGAGATTCCTCCGGTTCTTCTGAAACTTCAGGTTCTTCAGGCTCTATAGAAGGTTCTATAAAAGGTTCTGCAGTTTGACTGAACTCCGGTTCGGAAGAAGGCGTTTGCGCATTGTTTTGCGATAAATCTCCTTTTCCTACGAAAAGATAATATGCCGCTGCTGCTAAAAGGAGTGCCCAAATCAGCAGAATAATCGGAAGTTTTGAGCGTTTCTTTGCTTTCTTGGGTAGCGGCGCGATGGACGCAGGCTCCGCGGAGATAGATTCCGGTTCTTCTGCACTTTCGGGAATCGGTTCAGCTTCCGGCGCAAAAACAACTTCTGCTTCTTCTATAGATTTTTCTATTTCTGCTTCGGGTTCTTCTGTAACAACAACCTCTTCCGGCGCTTCCTCAATTTCTACTTCCGTTGCAGGGATTTCTTCGGGTTCAGGTGTTTCTTCGGAAACGGGAACATCATTTTCCTCAGGGCCGTATTCGATTACTACGGGTTCAAATGCAGGTGTAGTTGCTTCTGCTTCAGAAACTTCTGCATTTTCTGCAGTTTCTACCGGAAGATCCGGTCGTTCAGCACCGCATAATTTACAAACATTATCGTCAAAATTCGGCATACCGCATTTACTGCATTTCCATTCCATAATTCTTCATCTCATTTCTATTTATAGGTTTTATATACTATAATTGGATTTTATCGTATCATAATTTGGCTGAAAATGTCAATGAATGTAGTATTACTATTGTGTAACAATTCCGTTTCATAGAAAAAGAACGCGCTTTTTGCGCGGTCTTTTTCTATAATTTATTTATTTAATCTTTCTTCTAATTTCGCTTTTTCTGCTTCAAATCCGGGTTTTCCCAAAAGGGCAAACATGTTTTTCTTATATGCTTCTACGCCGGGCTGGTTAAAGGGATTCACACCTAGCATATAACCGCTGATGCCACAAGCTTTTTCAAAGAAATAAATCAGTTCGCCGAGGTAGAATTCAGAAAGTTCGGGAATGTTTAAAATCAGGTTCGGAACGCCGCCGTCATTGTGTGCTAAAACAGTTCCTAAAAAGGCTTTGTTGTTTACAAAACTCATCGGCTTTCCGGCTAAAAAGTTTAATCCGTCAATGTTATCTTCGGTTTCTTCGATGATAACATCGGCACCTGCGTTTTCTACGTTTAACACGGTTTCAAACAACACGCGTCTTCCGTCTTGAATGTATTGTCCCATAGAGTGGAGGTCGGTAGAGAAGTCAACGCTGGCGGGGAAGATACCTTTCCCATCTTTTCCTTCGCTTTCGCCGTAGAGCTGTTTCCACCATTCTGCAAAATAGTGAAGACGAGGCTCGTAGTTTACCATAATCTCCGTGGAGTAGCCTTTTTGAAGTAAAATATTTCGAATTGCCGCGTAAAGGTAACAGGGATTTTTTTCTAAATCGCAGTCTTCATAAAGTTCGCGAGCCACGCGAGCGCCTTCCATGAGTTTGTCAATGTCTGCACCGCAAACTGCGATAGGAAGGAGTCCAACTGCTGTTAAAACGGAGAATCTTCCACCAACATCGTCCGGAACCACGAAGGTTTCATAACCTTCAGAGTCAGAAAGGTTTTTGAGCGCCCCTTTTTCTTGATCTGTGGTAGCATAAATTCTTCCCTTTGCACCGTCTTTTCCGTATTTTTTCTCAAGCATATCTTTTAAAACGCGGAATGCAACAGCAGGTTCTGTGGTCGTGCCGGATTTTGAAATCACATTGATGGAGAAATCTTTATCCTTAATATATGAAGTGAGTTCTGAAAGGTAAGATCCGCTGATGGAGTTTCCTGCAAATAGAATCTGCGGCGTTTTTCTGTCTTCTTTAGAGAGCAGATTATAAAAGTGGTTAGAGAGCATATCAATAGCAGCTTTTGCACCAAGATAAGAGCCGCCGATGCCAATTACAACTAAAACATCAGAATCGTTTTTAATCTTTTCGGCGCTTTTTTTAATGCGCACAAACTCTTCTTTATCGTAGTCAGCGGGGAGGTCGAGCCATCCTAAAAAATCGTTGCCTGCACCGGTTTTTTCTGTTAAGGTTTTGTGTGCCTTTAAAACGTCATCTGAAATGTTTTGAATCTCTTCTTTTGTGATAAAACCGGATACTTTTGAAACGTCTAATTCCAAATGCTTCATATTTTTTCTCCTTTACAAGCACAAGTGGTTTGTTCTATTTTAACAAGTTTTCAAGTCTGTCAAGACCTTCTTTGATATTTTCCATACTGGTTGCATAAGACCATCTCATAAAGTCGTCTGCACCAAAACCACTTCCGGGAACGAGCGCGAGTTTTGCATGGTCTAAAAGCGCATTTGCCAAATCGTCGGAAGAGTGAATGGTAACACCGTGGAAGGTTTTACCCTTGAGCTTTGAAATGTTCATCATAACATAGAATGCACCCTGCGGTTTTCTGCAGGATACGCCTTCAATAGAATTAATACGGTCCACCATATAATCGCGGCGTACTTTAAATTCTTTTTTCATCATTGCAACTTCTTCGCCTGTGCCGTTTAATGCGGCAATTGTTGCTACCTGTGCGATAGAGTTGGGGTTTGATGTTGCGTGTGACTGGAGGTTAGAAATCACCTTTGCAATCGGAGCAGGTGCGGCCAAAAAGCCGATTCTCCAACCTGTCATCGCGTATGTTTTAGAAACGCCGTTAATGATAATGGTAAGATTTTTAATCTCTTCGCCGAAGGATGCGATAGATACGCGTTCGCCTTCGTAAATTAAGTGCTCATAAATTTCGTCAGAAATTACATAAATATTGTGTTTTACCGCAACGTCCGCAATTGCGCGAAGTTCTGCCTCGGTATAAACCATACCGGTGGGGTTAGAGGGAGAGTTTAAAACGAGAGCGCGTGTTTTGGGTGTAATTGCGCTTTCAAACTGTTCTGCGGTAAATTTAAAATCATTTTCTTCTTTTGTATCAATCACAACGGGTAAGCCGTCTGCAATTTTCACCATTTCGGGATAACTTACCCAGAAAGGAGCAGGAATGATTACTTCATCTCCGGGATTTAAAATTGCCATGAATGCGTTTACCAAAGAGTGTTTTGCACCGTTTGACACGATAATCTGTGTGGGTTCATAGTCAAGGCCGTTTTCTTTTTTAAACTTTTCGCAAACGGCTTTTCTTACATCCATTGTACCGGCAGCGGGAGTGTATTTTGTTTTGCCGTCATGAATTGCCTGAATAGCGGCATTCTTTATAAAATCGGGGGTATCAAAATCGGGTTCGCCGGCACCAAAGCCAACAACGTCGATACCTTGTGCTTTCATATCTTTGAATTTTGCGTCGATCGCGAGAGTCGCAGATGGACTGATTGCTTTTGCTTTTTCTGATAAGTACATTTAAATCGCTCCTTAAAATGATTTTGAGGGGCTTTCGCCTTTTGTATATACAGAATACATTTTAATATATTTTCTGAAAAAAATCAATAAAAAACACTTATTTTTCTTAAAAATCTATTCTTTTTATAAAGTTTAAAGCGTTTTGATACGTGATTTTGTCAATCGTTGTACGTGAAATGTTGCGGTTTAAAAGTATGTTTAATAAATTTTCGTAGTCGGCGGCAGTGTTTATGCCGTTTACGGCAGTAGAAATTCCATCGAAATCAGAGCCAAGACCAAGAAAGTTTTCACCGCCAAGAGAGAGAATATACTCGATATGATTTGCAAGGTCATCGAGGGTTGCGGTTTCTTTTTCTGTGATAAAAGGCGGGTAAAGATTTACGCAAACGAGGCCTTTGGTTTCAATCAGTGCCTTTAATTGTTCATCGGTTAAGTTTCGCCTGTGGTTGCAGAGTCTTTTACAGTTTGAGTGCGATGCGAAAATAGGGGTGGTTGTGGTATCCAGAACATCCCAAAATCCCTTTTCGCTGATATGTGAAACGTCAATTGCCATATGTAAGCGGTTCATTTCACGCACAACCTCTTTTCCGAATACAGAAAGACCATAATCGGAAAGCGTATCTGCACCGGCAGTTAAGTCATTGTCGTCATTCCAGGCGAGCGTAATTGCGCGCACGCCGAGTGAATAAAAAAAGGAGACATTTCTGAGATCTCCTTCGAGAGCCCGGCCATCTTCAATCGTGCACACTGCACCGATGCCCCCATTGTTTAAGACATGTTCAATATCCGAGGTGGTTTTGCAAAGTGTAATAAAATCTTTGTTTTTTTCAATTTCCGCGTAGAGATTTTTCAAAATATTTGTGACGCGCCTTTTGGGATGGAGTTCGGATTTACTCACCCAAGCCGCAAAAAACTGAATATAACTTTGGTATGATTTTAAATGCTTTAAAGAAAGTTGCAGAGAGTTTTCCAAAAGTGGTTCGCTTTGATCGAGTAGTTCACTTGCGGTATCACAGTGTGTGTCAATGATTTTATAGGGATACATAAAAGCCTTTCCTAGTATTATCGCTTCCTTTTATTGTATGAAAAAAAGCGCGTTTTATGCATAAAACGCGCTTTCAATGTGATTTACTTCCGTGATAGTGAGTCCTTTGTGATACACCTCGATCACGTCAAAGCGAAAGGCACAATCCAAACTATGTTGCACGATATATGCCTTTGCTGTACGGATGATTCGTTGTTGTTTTTTGAATGTAACTGCTTCTGCGGCAGTGCCAAAATCTTTTGAGGAACGAAGTTTTACTTCAACAAAAACAACGAGATCATCTTTTTTTGCGATGATATCGAGTTCGCCGTATTTTTTTCTAAAATTCCGTTCTAAAATTTCATAACCTTTTTTCTTTAAAAGTTTCACTGCGGCGTTTTCACCAAGTGTACCGCTAAATTGTGTAAGTCCCATTAGATGTCCCCCAGTTTCTTTCTTAAAAAAGAGCGTCTGTGTTCGGGGCATGGGCCGAATTCCACAATTTTTTCAAAATGCAGTTTTGTGCCATATCCTTTATGCTTTGCAAATTCATATTCGGGATATTTTTTTTCTAAAACTTGTTTACAAAATCTATCCCTTGAAACTTTTGCTAAAATGGATGCCGCTGCGAAGTCGGAGGCCAAGC